>NZ_SOHB01000009.1:0-93618 GCF_004403055.1 Cryobacterium sp. TMT1-19 | reverse complement strand
ACAGGCGCGCATGGCGGCCGGGCAGCTGATCCCGGGCGCCGAGGCCGCGGCCCTCAGCGACGACCGTAACGGTGGTCAGAAGCGCGCCGACATCCTCCGCGGTGTGTTCGAGGCCGCCACCCGTGACGCGGGGACCCCGACCATGGGCGGCGCCGCCCCCACCGTCATGATCCACGTCAACCAGGCCGACCTGACCGCGGGCCGCGGGGTGGGCTGGATCGACGGCGTCGAAGCGCCGATCTCGCTGACAAGTGTGAAGCAGGCGCTCTGCGCCGGCGGATTTCAGGAGATCGTGTTCGGCCTGAGGAACGAGGTCCTCAGCCTCAGCACCGAGAATCGTTTCTTCAACCGGGCCCAGCGCCGCGCCATCGCCGCCCGCGACGGCGGCTGCATCATTCCGGGGTGCACCGTGCCCGCAGCCTGGTGCGAAGTACACCACGTCACCCCCTGGCACCGCGGCGGAAAAACCGAGATCACCAACGGGGTACTGCTCTGCTGGTACCACCACCACAGCATCGACACCTCGGGCTGGAACATCCGCATGATCCGGGGCACACCCCAAGTCCGGGCACCCTACTGCTACGACCCCACCCGCACCTGGCGGCCTGGGGGAGGGAACCCGGCCAGCCGCTCACCGGTCTCGGCGGGCTCGACCAGCGTCAACGTGCCTTCCCGAAATCAAGTCACCACCGCCTCCTAGAAACGTGGCTTTGTCCGCCACCACCCGGGCGCACAGTGCCCCCACAGTTCGACAGGCGCGATCACGGTGTTGCTTGGCCACCGGAGCACCCCAGCCGACACCAACCCCAAGATCGTGTCACGCTGGTCACATGGATCTGGAGGTGTCGCCCGCGCTGATTATTCCCGAGCGCGAACTCGGCTGGCGGTTCTCGCGGTCGTCAGGGCCGGGCGGCCAGCACGTGAACACCTCCGACAGCCGCGTCGAGCTCATCTGGAGCGTTGCCGAATCGGAGACGCTTTCCGACGACCAGCGGATGCGCCTGCTCACCCGCCTCGCCAAAGGCCTCGTCGACGGGGCGATCACCGTGACCGCGTCCGAGCGGCGCTCCCAGCTGCGCAACCGCGAGCTCGCTCTGGCGAAGCTCGCCGACATCGTGGCCGCGGGCCTGGCTCCCGATGCGCCCATCCGCCGGCCGACCAAACCCACTCGTGGTTCGGGCCGAAGGCACCTCGCCGCGAAGCAACAGCGGTCGGCCACCAAGAAGCAGCGGCAGAGGCCATCCGCCGACTAGCTGCGAGAGCGGGAGAATCGTCGAACAGCGCAGCTCAAAGCGACGAGTCACCCGCTCTCGCGGCCTGAGGTGTCCGCAGGTGCGGCTAACGCAGGAGCGGCTACCGCACCAGCAACATCTGTCGGAAGAACGCCGCGAGCTCAGCGGTCGCGGTCAGCGGCAGCACGTTCGCCACATACATGTCCGGGCGCACCACCACGACGGCACCGCCGCGGTCGATCCCGCGCAGCTCGAAGATGTCGTGCGCCGGGTCGGTTGCATAGAGCTTTTCGTAGTCGATCAGCTCAAAGGGTCCTCTTATCGGCAGGAAAACGCCCGGAACCCGGCCGATTTCCACCCCGGTGTGCTCTTGCTGGTAGACCACCTTGACGTCGAAGACACTGTCGATGTCGCTCCCGGTAGGGGTGTACGCGAGCAGCGGCGACTCGAGTGAGGTGCGAATCCACTCGGCCCACTCGGTCAGCGCCGAGGCATCGCCGGACACAGCGGCATCCGCGAACGCGTACAGGCGCCACCGGCCGTCGGCGCGGTGGTGGTGTCCGAGCTGCACGGGGTTGGCGTCGCCGACGCGCACCACCGGGGCGGACTTAAAGCGCTTGCCGAGCGGGAATCCCGTGGCGAGGTGCTGGTGTGTTGCCTCGCCGGTCAGCATCGACGGCGGGTATTCCGTCATGAAACCCGACGGGAACTCGGCCGTCTTCGTATAGAACTCCTCCAGTGGAACTTCCAGGTCCTCCGACTTCGTCGCCATCAGGGTCGACCAGGTCTTGTCGAAATCGATCAGGTTCTTTGCGATGACCTGGCGCTCGGCAGAGTAGGTACCGAGCAGGGATTCGGGGCTGCGGCCTTCGATCACGTAGCCGAGTTTCCAGGCCAGGTTGAAGCCGTCCTGCATCGACACGTTCATGCCCTGGCCGGCCTTGGCGCTATGCGTGTGGCAGGCGTCCCCGGTGATGAACACCCGCGGGGTGCGTGTGCCGATCTCGTGGGGGAGGAGGTCGTCGAACCGATCGGTGAGACGATGGGCGACCTCGTACACGCTGTGCCAGGCGACATTCTTCACGTCGAGGGTATACGGGTGGAGGATGCCGTTGGCCTTCGCGATGATCTCCTCGATCGTCGTCGTGCGCACTGCCCCGTTGTCGTCAGCGGCCACCTCGCCGAGATCCACATACATGCGGAACAGGTATCCGCCCTCGCGCGGGATGAGCAGGATGTTGCCGCCGGATTCGGACTGGATCGCGCACTTCATGCGGATGTCCGGGAAGTCGGTGACCGCGAGCACGTCCATCACGCCCCAGGCGTGGAATGCCTGGTCGCCGGCGAGCGTACAGCCGATCGAGTCGCGCACAGCGCTGCGGGCACCGTCGGCGCCCACCACGTACTTGGCGTGCACGACGCGTTCCTGGCCCTGCTTCTCCCCGGTGGTGTGCACGAGCGTCACCGTGACGGGATACTCGCCCTCGTCGGTGTTCTCCAGGCTGCGGAAATCGAAGCCGAAATCCGGCTCCATTCGCGTGGGGGAGTGCGCCATCACCTCGGCGAAGTAATCGAGAACACGCGCCTGGTTGACGATCAGGTGCGGGAATTCGCTGATGCCGGTGGGGTCGTCCACGGCACGGGCCGAACGGATGATGCGGGTCACGTCGGCGGGGTCCGGTGTCCAGAAGGCCATTTCGGTGATGCGGTAGGCCTCGGCGATGATGCGTTCCGCGAAACCGAACGCGTGGAAGGTCTCGACGCTGCGGGCCTGGATGCCGTCGGCTTGCCCGATTGCGAGGCGCTCACCGCGGCGCTCGACGATGCGGGTCGTGATGCCGGGGAACTGGGAGAGCTGCGCGGCGGTGATCATGCCGGCTGGGCCCGTTCCGACGATGAGAACGTCGACGTTCTCGGGGAGCTCGCCCGGGCGATTGAGGCCGACCCCGGCGGCATCCTGGATGCGGGGATCGGTGGACACGTATCCGTGGTGGTGAAACTGCACGGCTTCCTCACTTCTTTGTGGGCTCTGCGTGGGTGAATCGGACGTCACTGTCGTAGCGTGCATGTCCTAACGTGTTCGATAATCGAACACAAAGTTCTATTATCGCTTCTCGGATCATATATCATCCGGCCGGCCAGGACTAGATGAGAGGCGGCGAACCAATTCGACGGAGATTCTCGTCGAAAACAACCATTCCGTCGTGTTCGGGCCCGATATGGGCAAAATCTCCGTCGAATTCGTTCGGGACGGAGGCGCGGCAGGGAGCTACCGGGCGATCAGGCGGTCACGTGCGCACTTTGCAGGTGCGGTAGGGCGGCGAGGATGCTGCTGACCACGCCGGCCTCCGAGCTCGACGGCGCGATGTTCGCGGCGCGCGCCAGGATGCTCGGGTGGCCGTTGGCCATGGCGTAGGAGTGCCCGGCGGCATCGAGCATCTCGGCGTCGTTGAGGTAGTCGCCGAACGCCATCGTCTGGGCCCGGCTGATTCCGAGCTGCTGCTGGAGCCGTTCCAACGCTCGACCCTTGTTCGCTCCCTGGCGCATCACATCGACCCAGTTCTCGCCCGAGACCACGACCTCCGCGGGCAGCCCAAGGCCGCGCAAGGCCGGTCCGCTTCGCTGTTCGGCGCGGGCAGGGTCGTAGATCGCCAGTTTCAAGATGACATCGTCGAGGGCGGCCGCATGCACATCCGCTACGACTTCGACCGCTGCGTAGTACCGGCGAACCTGGTTGACGAAGCGCTCGTCGCTGCGCTCGATGTAGGCGCTCCGGGCGCCGCAGACGACGAGCCCCAAGTCGGCGCCCGTGGCGGCGGTGCCGCGCACCCAGTCCACGATGGGGGCGATGATCTCGGACACGACGGGTTCGACGTCGATGCTGATGCCGTCCTGCACCACGTTGGTTCCGTTTTCCGCGATGTAGATGAGTCCGTCGTGCTCGCCGAAGATGCCGTGCAGTGTCTGATACTGGCGTCCGCTGGCCGGCACGAACAGGATCCCGGCCCGATGGAGGTCGTCGAGGAGCGGCCAGAACGCGTCGGGCACGTTGCCGTCGTCGTCGAGAAGAGTGCCATCCATGTCTGAAACGATGAGACGGATGTCGGAGGGCTCTGCTATGTGGTTCACTGCGGCGGCTTTCGGTCGTTGTTCGTTCCCGGAATCCACGAGTGTTCGCTCGCGTCCCTTGGTCTGTGACGACGACGCTGTCTCTCTCGATGATGTCATCCCTGCCCGCCGGGCTCCGAGTTGCGCGCGAACTGAGCGTTGGGCGCACAGAACGAGCGGCCCTGGTGCCAAACTGGCAGGATTCATTGCACTATCTGCGAGGAGCGTCGACGTGCCTGGTTTTGATTTCTTCAGCGGCCAGGGGCTCGTGCGCCCGGATATCACCGCGGCCGACGCCGAATCGATGGCGTCCTCGCTCTTCGGGATCACCGGCACGGCCCGCGAGCTCGGCAGCCAGCAGGACCGCAACTTTTTGATCACCGCCACCAGTGCCGCCACCAGTGCCGCCACCAGCGCCGCCACCGGTGACTCCACCAATGCCGCCACTGCTGCCCCTACCGGTGACTCCGCGGGTGACTCCGCCGGTGACTCCGCGGGTGGAGCGACGCAGCGCTACGTGCTCAAGGTCGACAACCCGGCCTTCTCAGCCGCCGAGCTGGCCGCGCAGGACGCGGTGATGGTGTTCCTAACCGAGCGCGGCATGCGCGTGCCGCAGCCCGTGCGGGGGCTGAACGGCCTCAGCCGCCAGCACTGGCACGCAGCCGATGCCGCCCTCCTCCCGGTGCGGCTGCTCACCTTCCTCGAGGGCCCGTCGCTCGAGGCGCGGGGCTATCTGGCCCCGCCGGTGGTCCGGGCGCTCGGCCGGCTCTCGGGCACCACGTCGCTGCACCTGCGTGACTTCGCGGCGGACGGCCTCGACCGCACGCTGCAGTGGGACCTGCGCAACGCGAAGGCCGTGATCGACCTGCTGATGCGCTGGGTGCCGGCGGAAGAGACCAGGGATCAGCTCCGTGCCATCGCCGACAGCGCCGCCGCACGTCTGGCGGCTGTGGCGTCCGCGCTGCGGCTGCAGACCATCCACGGGGACATCACCGATGACAACGTGATCTGCCGGGTGCTGCCGAACGGCCACCACGTGCCCGAGGGGGTCATCGACTTCGGCGATCTGGCCACCGGGTGGCTGGTCGCGGAGCTGGCGGTCACGGCGGCATCCGTTCTGCACCACATGCCGGACAATCCGCTGGCGGCCCTCGAGGCGATCGTCGCCTTCGACGAGGTCGTTCCCCTGACCGAGGCCGAGATCACCGCGCTCTGGCCGCTGATCGTGCTCCGCGGGGCGGTGCTGGTGGCCAGCGGCGAGCAGCAGGTGCAGATCGACGCGAACAACGACTACGCGAGGCACCGGATGGACGCCGAGTGGCAGGTCTTCGCCGCAGCCAGCGCGATCGGCTGGGAGGAAGCGGACGCGGCCATCCGGCAGGCGCTCGGTCGGCGGCCGCACACTGGTGCCGAACACACGACCGTGCCCGAACACACGACCGTGCCGATGATCCCCGCGCTCGCCGACGGCGACTACGAAATGCTCGACTTCGCCGTGACCAGCCCGGCCCTGGCCGACGGCCTTTGGCAGACAACGGATGCCGAGTGGCGGCTCGCGCAGGCCGCCCTCGCCCGACGCAGCGCCGCCGTCGCCCCCTACGGCCAGTTCCGGCTCACCCGAACCCCGCCGCACTCGCGCCGGGAACCCGACACGTTCGCGCTGTTCACCGAGGTCTTCCTGCCTGCCGGTTCGGTGATCGTCGCGCCGGCGGCTGCCTCGGTCACCGAGATCGGAGGCGACACTCTGGTTCTGACGCTGGCCGGTTTCGGGCTGCGCATCGGCGGCATCGTGTCGAACCTCGTGCCGGGGGCCGCGATCGCCGCGGGGGAGCCCGTGGGCGTTGCGAGCCCGGTTGCTCGGGTGACCGTGCAGAAGCTCGCTCGCCCGGGTCTGCCGGTCCCGCACTTCACCCAGCCCTCCCGGGCCGCCGCGTGGGCAACCCTCGCACCGGACCCGGCGCGGCTGCTTGGGCTGGCGCCGCAGGCATCCGTCGTCGACCCGGCGATCGAACTGGCCCGGCGCGGTGCCATGATGGCCGCGGCGCAGGAGAAGTACTACGAACGGCCGCCGCAGATCGAACGCGGCTGGCAGGAACTGCTGATCGACACCCACGGGCGCTCCTACGTCGACATGGTCAACAACGTCGCCGTGATCGGGCACAGCCACCCCCGGTTCACCCGTGCCGTGAGCGATCAGCTGGCGTTGCTCAACACGAACTCCCGGTTCCTCTACTCGGCGTTGGCCGACCTCTGCGAACACATCGTGGCGACATCACCGGATCCCATCCTCGACACCGTGCTTCTGGTCAACAGCGGCAGCGAGGCCGTGGACCTGGCCCTGCGCCTGGCCCGGATCCACACCGGCCGCAGCAACGTCGTCGCCTTACAAGAGGGCTACCACGGCTGGACGTCGGCCTCCGACGCGGTGTCGACCTCGGCCTTCGACAACCCTTTCTCCTTGGCCTCCCGGCCCGACTGGGTGCACATCGCGGATGTTCCGAACTCCTATCGCGGGACGCATCGCGGTGCCGGGGCGGCAGGGGAGTACGCGGCCGACCTTGCCCGGCTGCTGGCCGATCCGGAGGGCCCGGGGGCTGACCTGGCCGCGTTCATCTGCGAGCCTGTGCTGGGCAATGCCGGCGGCGTCGTGCCCCCGGCGGGATACCTCGCCCGTGTCTACGAGCAGGTCCGTGCACGCGGCGGGCTGTGCATCGCCGACGAGGTGCAGGTCGGCTACGGCCGGCTGGGCAGCCACTTCTGGGGCGTGCAGCAGCAGGGCGTCGTGCCCGACATCCTCACGGTGGCCAAGGCGATGGGCAACGGATACCCGCTCGGCGCGGTGCTCACCCGCCGGGACATCGCCGAATCCCTGGCCAGGGAGGGCAACTTCTTCTCCTCGGCCGGCGGCAGCCCGGTCAGCTGCGTCGCGGGGCTGGCCGTGCTCGACGTCATCCGGGACGAATCCCTCCAGCAGAATGCGGATGCCGTCGGCCGGCACCTGGCAGGCCGGCTTGCAGAGCTCGCGGAACGGCATCCGTTGATCGGGATGGTGCACGGCCTGGGCCTGTACCTGGGGGTGGAACTCGTGCGCGACCGGGACACCCTGGAGCCGGCGGTCAGCGAGACCGCCGCCATCTGCGAACGGATGCTGGAGCTCGGCGTGATCGTGCAGCCCACCTCGGAGAGGCAGAACGTGCTGAAGATCAAGCCGCCCCTGTGCTTGAGTCGGGAGAGCGCGGACTTCTTCGTCGACCGGCTCGACGAGGTGCTGCAGAGCGGCTGGTAGCGTGCACGACGTGCTTGATCACCCCCGCGCCGAGCACCCCCGCGCCGAGCTCGCGGCGCTCTGCGCTCACGGCCTCGACTGGAACGCCGACGGGTTGTGCAGCCTGACAGTTGAACGGAATCCGGTGACAGACCCGGAAGGCCGAAAAAGTTCACCAAAATGGCTGCCCAAAACCCCTGACAGCGGCAGACTGTAACGACACGGGCGCGACCGGCTCCGGCAGCAGCGGTCCCGTCTCGATCGGCGTCAATGAAGCAAGCTTGGGGAGAAAATATGAACAAGTACACAGTCACGAACCCCGCCACCGGGGACAGCGGACCGAGTTTTACTCTGGCAACCGATGCTGAGGTGACCGAGGCCATCGGAGCCGCAGACCGTGCCCACAGTGAGTTCTCTCGCCGCACGTCGGTCGCCGAGCGCGCGGCCTTGATGCAGCGTGTCGCGGACCTGCACACCGAGCGGCGTGAGCATCTGGCCGAGCTCATCGTGCGCGAGATGGGCAAGCCCGTCGCGCAGGCCCTCGGCGAGGTCGACTTCGCGGCCGACATCTACTCGTACTACGCGACCCACGGCGAGGCCTTCCTCGCCGACGAACCGATCGAGCTGCTCGGTGGTGAAGGCTCGGCGTTCATTCGGAGCGCCTCCCTCGGAGTGCTCGTCGGGATCATGCCGTGGAACTTCCCCTACTACCAGGTCGCCCGCTTCGCCGGTCCGAACCTGGTTCTCGGCAACACAATCCTGCTCAAGCACGCCTCGCAGTGCCCCGAGTCCGCTGCCGCGATCGAGGCGATCTTCACGGATGCCGGTTTCCCCGACGGCGCATACCGCAACGTCTACGCCTCCAGTGCTCAGATCTCCGACATCATCATTCCGGACCCCCGTGTCTGCGGTGTGTCGCTGACCGGTTCTGAAGGCGCGGGTGCGGCGGTCGCGGAGGTCGCCGGCCGCAACCTCAAGAAGGTCGTGCTCGAACTGGGCGGATCCGACCCGTTCATCCTGCTCAGCACGGACAATATGGACGAAGCGGTCGACGCCGCCGTCGACGCCCGCCTCGACAACTCCGGTCAGTCCTGCAACGCGGCCAAGCGCTTCATCGTGATCGACGGCCTGTACGACGCCTTCCTGGCGAGCTTCACGGCGAAGATCACCGGCAACGTTCCCGGAGACCCCACGTCGCCGGACACCACGCTCGGCCCGCTGTCCTCCCTCGGTGCCGCCGAGGGCCTCGAGGAACAGCTCCAGCGCGCCGAAGCCCAGGGCGCAACCGTCACCGCGCGGGGAAACCGCATGGGCGCCTTCTTCTCGCCGACGGTCCTGACCGACGTGTCCCCTCAGAGTGACGCTTACCGGGAAGAGTTCTTCGGCCCGGTCGCCGCCGTCTATCGCGTGGCGAACGAGGCCGAGGCCGTGCAGGTGGCCAACGACGTCCCGTACGGCCTGGGTTCGTATCTCTTCACCACCGACCCGGAACAGGCCCTGCGCGTGGCTGACCAGATCGACGCCGGGATGGTCTTCATCAACGGCTCGCTCCTCGACGGAGCAGAGCTGCCCTTCGGTGGAGTGAAGAGGTCCGGCTTCGGCCGTGAACTGGGACGCTTCGGCATCGCGGAGTTTGCCAACAAGAAGCTCATTCGCATCCTCAGGTGACACGCGGTGGCGCGCCGCCCGTCTCAGACGGTGGCGCGCCACCCGCCCGCGCCAGACTGCGCCACCCGCCCGCGCCAGACTGCGGCATCCGGTCTCCCTGACGAATTCGACGGAGATTTGGGCCGAAACGGCTCCAAACCTGCCCAAAATTGCGCGCTGCCTCAAAATCTCCGTCGAATTTGTTCGGCGCCGGGCCCGGGCGGCTCCGCCCCCTAGCTCAGGAAGAGCACCACTGCGGCGGTCACCGCGACCACGACCAGGATGGAGCGCAGTACCGGCGCGGAGAGCGTGCGGCCGATACGGGCACCCAGCCAGCCGCCCGCCGCGGAGCCGATGCCGATGAGGAGAGCGATTCTCCAGTCCACGGTCCCGCTGGAGATGAAGATGATCGCCGAAACGATGTTCGCGACTCCGGCGAGCACGTTCTTGGTGCCGTTTGCCCGGTGTATGTCGGTGGACCAGAGTATGCCCAGCAGCGCGAGCAGCACGACCCCCTGGGCGGCGCCGAAATACCCGCCGTACACGCCTGTCGCGAGCACCCCGAGGATGAGCCCGAGGGTGAGGGGACGCGTATCCGTTTTGGTCAGCAGTGTGCCGGCGGGTGCCGCCGGCGCCTTACGTCGCACGAAGCCGGCCACCCGAGGCTGGATCGCCGAGAGCACCGCGGCCAGCAGCAGCAGGAAGGGCACGACGCCGGCGAACGCCTGTGCGGGCAGGGCGAGCAGGAGCAGACCGCCGACGATGCCGCCCACGGCGGAGAAGATCGCCATCACAGCTACGGGGCGCCACTGCGACCGCAACTCGCGTCGGTAGCCGTGGGCGCCGGCAATAGACGCAGGGATCAGACCCACGGTATTGGACACGTTCGCCGTGATCGGCGGCACGCCCAACGCCAGAAGAACGGGGAAGGTGATGAGTGTTCCGGCGCCGGCGACCACGTTGATGACTCCCGCGGCCAGCCCGGCGATCAGGATAATCGCACCTTCAAGCAATGTCACATCTACCCCCACCCGCCGTTGGACCGTGCAGGTCAAGGCTAGTTCAGGAAAGCTGGTTCAGGCGGCGGCCGGCGCCGGGGCAGTGGATGCTGCGGTTGTGGCTTGCATCATCGGCTCCCCATCGCGACGGGCATCGCGACGTGACTATGAACGGGGTCGGAATCTGTCGAACTGTCAACTTCGGCCCCCGGTAGTCACCGCGCTTCTGGCGCTGGGGGAGCCTGACGTCGAGCCCGGGGAACGGCACGTACGGCACCTGGCTGAGGAGGTGGCTGATGATGTCGAGGCGGACCCTCTTCTTGTCGTCGGTATGCGCGACATACCAAAGCGCCCAGCGGCGTCATCCGCAGGAAGTGCTCGGTCTGATCCGGAGTGCAGAAACCCATCACCCGCTCCACGCCCGCATGGTTGTTCCAGCTGCGGTCGAAGAGGACCACCTCGCCGGCCGCGGGGAAATGCTCCAGGTAACGCTGGATGTACAGCTGGGTCTTCTCGCGTTCAGTGGGAACGGTAGTGCCGCGACTCGGAAGACCCGGGGGCTCACCTGCGCGGTGGTGCGTTTGATGGTGCCGCCCTTGCCGGCCGTGTCACGCCCCGCGAACACGAGGCAGCCAGGCACCTGGTGATGTTCTCGGCCTTCTTGCGGGACGTGAACGCGGTGAACGGGACCTCGGCGACTTCGGTGCTACGTGATCCACGTTTTCGTGCTGTTGTCATTGATCGCGTTGGTGTATTCAATCGCTGTCCAGGCGTTGTCGGGGATCGTTCCGATCGCTCGTTTGATGGCGGGTTCCATGCGGGCGGTGACGGAGACGTCGGCACCGGCTGTGAGGGTCGCACTGATTGAGGCGTGACCGTAGCAGGCAGAGTCGGCGCGGAGGAGCACGCGCGTTTTTTCGGCTCCGTGGAGCCGTTTGGTGGTGGCGAGGGCATCACGGATCAAACGGGCGGCGCCGCGCGGTGACCCGCACGCACCGCGGCGGAGCCGTTGACCGATGATGATCGGCGCTGATGATGATCGGCGCTGACACGTCAGTTTTCAGCGCTGCGAGCAACACGTTGAGGCCGCGCACGCCGGAGTGGGGTTTCGGGCGCGAGGCCCCGCACGAAGCGTGAGGCGACGGCGTCGAGCTGCCGGACGTGACCGAACGTGAAGTCGCGCAGGAACGCCCACAACGTCGACGTCGCTTATCAGTTGGTGAAGACCTTCCGCATGCCGCCGTGACGAAGAATCGCGAGGTCGTCGATCGAGTCTGCGCCGGCGACCATCCCTCCGACCAGTGAGCTGACTTTCAAGCCGGCATTGGCACCCTTGTCGGCGGGGACGGTCAGCCACTGATCGGCCAGGGTCGCCGGCCCCGCTCGGGCGGCCAATTTCATGATCGGGACCAACTCAGCGCACGACACAAGATTCGGGTCGGTGAATGATGCAGAAACGGTGCGGTTGGTGTGGGTGGCTTGCATCTACAAGATGCTCATCTGTTTGGTAAATTTGAACTTTCGACAAATCTTATTTAACCCGATCAGCTGGGTATTCTCGGTATAACGCGCCGTCAAAATCTCACGTCGACCCGGGGATTCAGGCTAAGAAGACCACACCGAGACGAAACGAGCCGCCGCAACTTCCGCTGGCCTCATTCGCCTTGACAAATCCCGCGAACATGGTTGGCTCGTATCAGTGCCAATTTCCGGAACAGTAGTCCGACCGTGAAAGGAGGTGGCTCGTGAGCCACCATGCCGTTGTCAACCCCGCCACAGGCGAGACCATCAAAACTTACCCCCAGCTTTCTGCTGATGAAATCGAGCAGGTTATCGCATCGGCGGATGAGGCCCACCACGGCTGGTCACGCAGCTCTTCAACCAACGAGCGGGCCGCGCTCCTGCGCAGGGTCGGCGATTTGCATGAGGAGCGCCGTGACGAGCTGGCGGCCATGATCGTGCGCGAGATGGGCAAGCCCGTCGATCAAGCGCTCGGCGAGGTCGACTACGCCGCCGACATCTACCGGTACTACGCCGACAACGCGCAGGAATTTCTGAAGGACGAACCAATCGCCCTGCTCAGCGGCGAGGGTTCCGCGTTCATGCGTTCCAAATCGCTCGGTGTGCTGATTGGGATCATGCCGTGGAATTTCCCGTACTACCAGGTTGCGCGCTTCGCCGCACCGAACCTCATGACGGGCAACACGATCATCCTCAAGCATGCGTCGCAGTGCCCGGAGTCGTCCGCGGCGATTGAGCAAATCTTCCAGGACGCAGGCTTTCCGGCTGGCGCCTATACCAATGTGTACGCGGACAGCGAGCAGGTCGCCACGATCATCGCCGACCCGCGGGTGCAGGGCGTCTCCCTCACCGGTTCGGAGGGCGCCGGCGCGGCCGTTGCCGAGGTGGCCGGTCGTCACCTCAAGAAGGTCGTGCTGGAGCTGGGCGGATCAGACCCGTTCATTCTGCTGAGTACCGACGACATGGCCGCCGCAGTGGATGCCGCCGTTGCCGGTCGCCTCCGCAATGGCGGGCAGGCCTGCGACGCCGCCAAGCGATTTATCGTGATCGATGAACTTTACGATGAGTTCACGGAGAAGTTCACCGCCGCCATCCTGGCTTGCTCTCCCAGCGACCCGACCGTCCCCGAGGCAGACTACGGACCCCTCTCGTCCCTCGACGCGGCCGAACATCTCGCGGAGCAGGTCGAGCGCGCAGTCGCACAGGGAGCGACCTTGGCGAGCACTGGCAAACGGTCTGGTAACTTCTACCCGTCTGGCGTGCTCACCGATGTCACGCGAGACAACGACACATACCACGAGGAGTTCTTCGGCCCCGTAGCGTTCGTCTACCGGGCAGGCTCAGAAGATGAAGCCATCGCCCTCGCGAACGACACTCCGTTCGGGCTCGGCTCCTACCTGTTCACGACCGATCCCGAGCAGGCACTGCGGGTTGCCGACCGCATCGAGGCCGGCATGGTCTACGTCAACCTCGTCGACGCCGGTAGCGCGGAGCTACCGTTCGGCGGAGTGAAAAGAAGCGGCTTCGGGCGCGAACTCGGACGCTACGGTGCCAGCGAATTCGTGAACAAGAAACTCATCCGTATCGGCTAGACCCATCGCAGACCCCGGCGAACGCCGTTCAGTCGCCGAGTCTGCGGCACGCGAAAACTGCTCGTGCCGCCTCGTGGTCGTCCTGGCGTTCACGCAGCGCCTAGCGACCGTCGAACCCGCGTTTTCCGTGGGCAACCGCGAGTTCGACTTTCGCTTGACCATCGCTGACGAACAGCGAGAGCAGCACGATCATGCGTCCACCTCCGTCGCCTTGTTGTGGATCTTCACAGGTTGCCACCGGTTCTCCGGGTTGAGCAGACCAGCGCCCACCAGCTCGAGCGCGGAACGGTGATCAGCCAGGTTGGTGCTGGCCCGCGGATGCCGCGGCCACGCTTGCTTACCCAGCGTGCTCGACTCAAAAACAATGGTCGGCTCGACACGTGCGGATGCCGCAGCCGGACCCGAAGCGCTGACGTCATCGTGGTCGGCCACGAACAGCATTCATCGATGCGCGCAACGTCGGGCGGATCGCCGCCTCGACCCGGTCCCAGCCCGGCCACATCGGGTCGGATACTCGACGAATTCACAAGCCACACCTATTTGATGCCGCTGCGCGCGAATCCCTGCACGAAGAAGCGCTGGAACACCAGAAACAGCACCACCATGGGCACCACGTTGATAAGGGCGAACGCCATCGTTGCACCGAAATCCGACCCGAATTGGCCCTGCAAGTAGAGCAGGCCGATCGGCAGGGTGAAGAGTTCGTTCTGCTTGAGGGCGATAAGTGGCCAGGCGAAATCATTCCAGGACTGCAGCAGCGTCATGAAGAACAGCACAGCGATCAGCGGCTTTGAGAGCGGCAAAACTATACTCGTGAACACTCTAAAGTGGCTAGCCCCGTCGATGCGCGCCGCCTCGATCAGGTCGCGCGGGATGGAGAGAATGAATTGGCGTGCGAGGAACAACCCGAAAGCACTCGCGGCCGTGGGCAGGATGACCGCCCAGTAGCTGCCGTAAAGCCCGAGGTTCGTTACGAGCCGAAACAGCGGCACCATAATCACCTGCACGGGGATCATCAACGTTGTCAGGGCGATGAGAAAAACGACGTTCGAACCGCGGAACTTGAGCTGCGACAGGGCATACCCGCCTAACAGGTTGACGAGCACCGTGAGAACTGCCACCGTGATCGAGATCGCCACGGAATTGCTAAACCATGTGGCAATCGGGAACCCTGCGAGGACGCGCTCAAAGTTTCCGACTGTCAGGGTACGCGGCCAGAGACGCAGTGTGCCACCCAGCAGCTCGGACCGCGATGAGAACGCGACTACAAGCATCCAGTACAGCGGGAACAGCACAACGATGCTGATGAGGATCGCCGCAACGATGCGGGCTACGAGCCCCCGTCGCGAGCCTCTGCGCGAGCGCGGCGCCCCTAATCTTGTTGTCTTCTGCCTGCGGGTCGCCGGCGCTGGCGAGAGGATGGATGTTGTCACGATTGTGTCCTTATTCGACCAGGTCCCGGCTGCGGCTGGTTCGCCACCGTACCGCAGTGAAGATAAAGGTTACGAGAAGAAGCACGACACCGATAGCGGCGGCGTAACCCTGGTCGCGAGTCACGAAACCCGTGTCATAGGCGTATGTGACAAGCACGGATGTGGCATTCTGTGGGCCGCCGCCGGTCATCACGAACACGATGTCGAAGACTTGGAAGGAATAGATGACGTTGAGAATGAGCAGAAAGAATGACGACGGGCCAAGCAGGGGCACTGTCACATTCCGGAATCGGACCCAGAAACCCGCCCCATCCAGTTCGGCCGCTTCATAGAGTTCGGGGCCGATGCTCTGAAGGCCCGCCAGGTAGATGAGCATGTTGAATCCGACCCTCCACCACAACGTCACGAGAACAACAGACACGAACGCGGCGAATCCACCGGACTGCCAGTTAACGCTCGGAAGTCCGATAAATCGGATCAAATTGTCGAGGATGCCGTTGTTCTCGTTGAAAACGAGTACACCAATCAGTGCGGTGGCGACGCCCGAGATAGCCATCGGGATGATGAGAATGGAACGGAACACGCCTCGGGCGGGAAGGATCGAGTTGAATAGCACGGCTGCGCCGAGGCCAAGGACCATCGATAGAGGCGTCACGATGATTGTGAACAGCAGGGTGTTCGCCGTGGATCTCCAAAAGAGCGGATCGCTAAGAAGGCGCTCATAATTGGCGACACCTACGTATTCACCGACCCCGAACCCGTTGGTCTCCTGAAAGCTGATCACCACGGTCCACACGAGCGGGACGAGCACGAATAGGCAAAGCAGCAGCATGTTCGGGGTCAGAAACAGCCACCCCGCGAGTGCCTCGCGCACGGTTTTACTATTACGACGCCCCGGGCGCCTTGGAAGCGTAAGCGACGGCGCGACGGTGCCCGCGACGCGGTCCTGCACGACGGCGACTTTTGTCACGAATTGCCCGTGGTTTGGGCGATCCCTTCTGCGATTGATTTCAGAGTGTCTGCGGTACTTGTCGAACCGGCGAAGGCCGATTCCAGGCTGTCCTGGAGTACGGTGATGATTCTCGACATGTCGGGGGACGCCACCTGGCTTGAGTCCTTGGCGCGCACCGTTGAAGCCTGGCTGAGGAAGATGGGGGCGAGCTCGGGACGTACATCGAAAGCGATGCCCGATTCGCTGAGATCCTTACGGGTCGGCAGGAGTGAGGCGGTCTCGCAGAAGTCGCGCATTTGCGTGGCGCCCGTGACGAAGTCAAGGAAGGCTGCGGCGAGCTCCGGGTTGGCGGTGCCCGCAGTGGCGACGAGCGCATTCCCCCCGAAGTCGCCCCCACCGCGCTTACCACGTGGCGCGAAGGTCACGCCCCACTCGAAGTCGAGTGTGTTTGTGGCATCCGGGATAGCGAACGCACCGGACCAAACCATCGCCGAGGTCTGCGAGTACCATGTGTCGCTCGCGAACGTGGCCGACTTGATGGTGTTGTTCGGCGGGACGAAGTTCTTCGTGAAAAAGCTTGACGAGAACTCTAGGGCAGCCAACCCTGCGTCCGAGTCGATCGCAGGGTCGGTGAGGTTCGTGTCCAGGAACCGGCCGTCAGCCTGGAAGAGCAGGCTAAGCCAGCGGGTGACGCCATTACCCTGCCAGTTGTAGGCCATTGGGTAGGCCTCTGCGGGTTGGGCGGCACGGAGGGTCGCGGCGACCTCGGACAGCTCGTCCCACGTCCAGGCGCTGTCGAGAGAGGTGGGAACCGACGTGATCCCGGCCAGTTCCAGGGTGGCTTTGTTGTACAGGATCACGGAGGTATCGGTGTGGTGAGGCACCCCGAACGGCTTATCGTTACCCTGCACGGCCGCCCAGGCCGCGTCGGTGAAGCGATCGGAAAATCCGGACTCCAGGTACGGGCTCAAGTCCAAAAGCTGGTCCCGACCGGCGTAACTGCCAAACGTGTAATACGGCACGCGGAAGATGTCCGGCGGATTCCCCGCCTGCAGCTGGGCATCAATGTTGGTGAACATCTGTCCGTAGGGAACCGAATTCAGCTCGATCTTCGTTCCCGCGTTAGCCTCCTCGAACGACGCGATGGCGCGAGCGAAACTTGCGAGCTCCGCGTCTGTGCCCCACGTAGTGAATGTCAACGTTTTTGACCCCGTGGCCGTAGAGGTTGACTGCTGCGGCGCGAAACCGCATCCTGACAGGAGCAGGGGTAATGACACCGCTCCGGAGCCGATCAAGAAATGACGTCTGCTAAAATCCATGCCGGGATCCTTCAGCTGGGTCTGGGAGATTCAGATTTCAGTAATTACGTACACTGATGCCACTGGCACATTATCACGACCTTGGCTGCCGCCAACTGCCGTCTGTCACGGTCGGAATGTGCAAAAGGAATTGACTCACACCGGGCGCAAGACCCGCGCTCGGCTCATCGCTGCCGCGACGACCCTCCTTGTCGACGTCGGGCGTGATGGAATGTCCACGCGTGCCGTCAGCCGCGCGGCCGGTGTGCAGCCACCCGCCGTATAGAGGATCGCGGCCAGGTCAAACCACTCCCGCTTCTGTGGCGGCAGCAACCATTCTCGCCGGTCCTCTCCGCCGCGCAGCCAAAGCCGGGATGCTCGACGTTTCCGAGCTTCCAGGTATCCCATCCACTCGTGAAGCGGTTCTCGCATCTGTTGTGAACGACGCCGGACCGACATTCGGGTCCGCTGCGGTCACTGCTGCTGTGCAGTTTCGAGCGTCTCTAGCCGACACAACCGTGCTCACCGCGACCGAGAGACAGCTTTTGGGAGACTGGCTCGACCGTGAGGACTCGCGTCACACGGCCGACGAGCACGGCTGCTTAGCCTGAGTCCACCGGCTGGCTTGTGAGGGAATTCTGATATCGGTTGGGGGGCTTTGGGAGTTTCAGGCGCGGATGCGGTCCGGGTCTCGCGGCCCGGGGTGTTCCGCTGGTGTTCCTGTTGATGCCGGTGTCGGCTGCTTGGTCAGGTGGGGTCGGGTTGTCGCGGTCGAAAGTTCTGGTCGAACAGGGCCGTCCTGGGTTTCTCCCAGGGCCAGTGCTCGGGCAGGTGCGCCAAGGAACTGCTCTAAGGTCGGCATTCACGAGCGCTATCGTGGCGTGAGTGCGGTGGGTTGTGTCGGCGGCGACGGTGTCGACGGTGCTGGTGGTGAAGAAGGCATGGAATCGATGGGTGTCGAACAGGGTTGCCCGGGGTGGCCCTCAAGGTCAACGGACGGGCGGTATCGACGTAGTCGAGCGTGTGAGACTGATGGCAGGGTCTCGGGCACCCCGCCTCGAAAAAGAACAGGAATCGCACATGGAATATCGCACACTCGGCAACAGCGGCGCGGTCGTTTCGACCTACGCCCTCGGCACCATGACTTTCGGCGCGGAGGCCGATCAGGAGATGGCGCACACACTCCTGGACACATATGTAGAGGCAGGCGGCAACTTCGTCGACACCGCGGATGTCTACAGCTCCGGGGTCTCGGAGGAAATGATCGGGTCCTGGCTGGCTTCGCACCCGACCGAGCGTGAGCAGATCGTTCTCGCGACCAAGGGCAGGTTTCCGATGGGCATCGGCCCCAACGATCGGGGAACCAGCCGCCGGCATCTGAACCGGGCACTTGACGATTCGCTGCGCCGGCTGGGCACGGATCACGTCGACCTATATCAACTGCACGCCTGGGACGCGTTGACGCCGCTGGAGGAGACCCTGCGCTTTCTCGACGACGCCATCCGGAGCGGGAAAATCGGCTACTACGGCTTCTCCAACTTTCTGGGTTGGCAGCTGACGAAGGCCGTGTACGTGGCGCGGGCGCTCGGTTTCACGCCGCCGGTCACCCTGCAACCGCAGTACAGCCTCCTCGTGCGCGAAATCGAATCGGAGATCGTGCCGGCCGCACTCGACGCGGGTCTGGGGCTTCTCCCTTGGTCGCCCCTCGGCGGAGGCTGGTTGTCGGGTAAGTACCGGCGCGACACGGACCCCACCGGAGCCACGCGCCTCGGCGAGGATCCCGCGCGCGGGATGGAAGCCTGGGGTCCGCGTAACAAGCAGGAACGCACCTGGCGCATCATCGACGCCGTCGCTGAGGTTGCAGCCGAGATTGGTGCCACGAGCGCGCAGGTGTCCCTCGCCTGGCTTGAGGTGCAACCGGCGGTGACGTCGGTCATCCTCGGGGCGCGGAGTGTGAAGCAGCTCGCGGAAAACCTGTCCGCGGCCGACGTGCAACTGAGCCCAGAGCACCTGGAACTGTTAGGCGCACTCAGTTCACCGGTTATTTCCGACTATCCCTACGGTGAGGCGGCGGTCGCGCAGCGCTCGCGCGTGGTCGGCTTCTAGGCCCGGTGCTCGAGCCGGACCGGTCGTCGCCACGACCTTGCCCATCGCACCCGACGGCATGCCGGTGCACTTCTCGAACGGCCAGGTGCCCTCCGTGCCGTCGATCTGTCCCTGTTTTCATACCCACGGGGTATTCACCACGGAAGAAATAAGCGACATCCTGTTCTGAGACCAGAAAGCTAAAACCCCGAAGGAGAAATCATGACCGTCATCAGTTCGAACACCGACACCGAGGCGCTGACCCTCACCTTCGTGGCCGATTTCGACGCGAGCCCGGAGCGGGTGTGGCAGCTCTGGGAGGACCCGCGTCAGCTCGAGCGCTGGTGGGGCCCGCCGACCTGGCCGGCCACCTTCGAGCGGCACGACTTCGTGCCCGGCGGCCGGTCGAACTACTACATGACCGGCCCGGACGGCGAGAAGGGGCCCGGCTGGTGGGTGACCACGCTGATCCAGCCGCCGCGCCGGTTGGAATTCGAGGACGGCTTCGCCGACGAGAACGGTGACCCGGTTCTCGAGATGGGCTCGGTGCGGGCCGTGGTGACTCTGGAGGAGGCCGACGGTCGTACCCGCATGACCACGGTGTCGACGTTTGCGAGCCTCGAGCAAATGCAACAGATTTGCGAGCTGGGTATGGAGGAGGGTATGCGCCAGGCCATGGGGCAGATCGACAGGCTTCTCGCTGAAGACGACAGCGCCTGACCGGACCGCCGTCGCCGGCGGTCGCGCCTCGCTCAGTGCACCAGCGCCTTGAGTGCGATCAGTGCCAAGCCCATGCCCGCCGTTCCCGCCGCGGTGGCGAGCTTCGCGCGTGAACCGGCCTGCCGTTGCCGGGCAGCCCACCAACCCAGAAGCGCGAGGGTGACCACAGCAGCCCACAGTGAAAGGTCTACGGCCGCATCTATCGACCACCCGAGGAATGCGGCGAGGATCAGGCAGGCTACCGGCACGATGAGCGCCCATAACAGCCCGGCTGAGCGTTGCAGCGCCTCACGGACCGCCTCCCGCCAGCTCAGGTCCCGATTGCCGACGATCTCGGCGTACACATGCGCGCCCCAAAACACCAGGACGGTTCCCACGGTACGGGCGATGAGGGCCGGCAGGCCGGGGTTGTACAGGGAGAACGCGGAAATGAGACCCGCGGTCAGCACAGTGCCGTAGACGGCCTCCGCGTTCATGGCCCGCGACACCCACGGGTAGCGCCGCAACCGGGCATCCAGGTCGAACCCCGAAGGCTTCACCGCCACCGCCATTTCCGCATTGGCAACTCGCTGCCGCCGCGGTCAGCATAGTCGGGCGAGCTGCGTATGACCCTGCATCAGCAACCACGCCGCGCCAGCATCGTTGGGCGGTCGCGTTCTCGGGCATGCGTCGCGCGGAGAAGTTGCCCTCCCCGGAGAAGACCGTACGGCAGGCGGACCGCGACGAGCCTGCGCCGTTCTGACTCGGGATCCGCGATTTCGCGTGCACGTGTTACACGGTGTTGCCGGCGATCCAGTCCAGAACGGCAGGAGTCGCATGGCGAGCGCGTGGCCCGACTCCGTGTCGACACGAGTGCCCCAAGGCCACGACCTCCGCCCTGTTGCTGGCTCCCGAGCACACGGCCAGCCGCCCCGATTATGCGGATGCCGAGGCGGTGGCCCTGCTGGACGACGTACTGGCCGGTCAGACCTCGGGCTCCCGGGCGACCACGCCTGGGACTTCGACGAGCTGGCGGCGACCATCGGCACCCTCATCGGGAGTGACGTCACCTTCCGCAACCTCACCCCGGCCGCGCACGCGGACATGCTGACGGGATTCGGACTCGACGCGGGCCTGGTGGGCTTTGTTGTGGGGCTCGACACCGACATCCGTGACGGCCTGCTCGGTGAGACCACCGGTGACCTCGCGTGCCTCACCGGCAAGCCGCCGACCCCGCTTGCCGCGGGTTTGGCTCGTGCGTCGTGAGGTGGTTGCTCGAGGCGAAGAACGGGGCCTCGGTGACCGACGCTCGATCGGCATCGGCATCGGCATCGGCAGGCGTCTGGCCAGCCCCGAGCGGGCGACGAGCAGGTGGAAGCCTTTGCGGGCAAGGATAGGCACAACCTCAGCCTGCCGGCCAAGGTGGAGGGCCAACGAGGAAACCCCAGTTCTGCGACTGGGGCTTCTTCATTGCGACCTCTGCAGAACTCGGGCTAGTGGCTCAGTGCCGGTTCCTCGAACTGGTTCATCGTGTTGTTGGTGCCGCCGGCCTTCAGGGCGGCCTCGCCGGCGAAGTACTCCTTGTGGTTGTCACCGATGTCGGAGCCGGACATGTTCTGGTGCTTGACCGTGGCGATCCCCTCACGGATCTCTCGACGCTGCACACCCTTGACGTAGGCGAGCATGCCCTGGTCGGCGAAGTAGCCCTTGGCCAGGTCATCGGTGGACAGCGCGGCCGTGTGGTAGGTCGGCAAAGTGATGAGGTGGTGGAAGATGCCGGCCTCGGCCGAGCCGTCGCGCTGGAAGGTGCGGATGCTCTCGTCGGCGATCTGAGCGAGCTCGGTCTCGTCGTAGGCGACGCTCATCAGCTTCGCGCGGTCGTAGGCCGACACGTCCTTGCCCTCGGCGAGCAGGTTGTCGTACGCCTGCTGACGGAAGTTGAGCGTCCAGTTGAACGACGGGCTGTTGTTGTAGACCAACTTGGCGTTCGGGATGACCTTGCGCACCTCGTTCATCATTCCGGCGATCTGGGCGACGTGCGGCTTCTCCGTCTCAATCCAGAGCAGGTCCGCGCCGTTCTGCAGCGAGGTGATGCTGTCGAGCACGCAACGGGCCTCACCGGTTCCCTGACGGAACTGGAACAGGTTGCTTGCCAGGCGCTTGGGGCGCAGCAGCTTGCCGTCGCGCTTGATGACAACATCCCCGTTACCCAACTCGGCCTCGGTGATCTCGTCGACGTCGAGGAAGGAGTTGTACTGGTCGCCCAGGTCCCCGGGCTGGTAGGTCACGGCGAGCTTCTGCGTCAGGCCGGCACCGAGCGAGTCGGTGCGCGAGACGATGATGCCGTTGTCGATGCCGAGCTCGAGGAACGCGTACCGCACGGCGTTGATCTTCGCGATGAAGTCCTCGTGGGGAACGGTGACCTTGCCGTCCTGGTGGCCGCACTGCTTCTCGTCCGAGACCTGATTCTCGATCTGGATGGCGCAGGCGCCTGCCTCGATCATCTTCTTGGCCAGAAGGTACGTCGCCTCGGGGTTACCGAAACCGGCGTCGATGTCCGCGATGATCGGCACGACGTGGGTCTCGTAGTTGTCGATCTGTTCCTGGATGTCCGCGGCCTTGGCGTCGTTGCCGGCGGTACGGGCCCCGTCCAGTGCGGTGAATAGCAGGTCCAGCTCGCGGGCGTCGGCCTGGCGGAGGAAGGTGTAGAGCTCCTCGACCAGCGCGGGAACGGCCGTCTTCTCGTGCATGGACTGGTCGGGCAGCGGGCCGAAGTCGCTTCGCAGAGCAGCGACCATCCAGCCGGACAGGTACAGGTAGCGCTTGTTCGTGGTCTTCAGGTGCTTCTTGATCGAGATCATCTTCTGCTGGCCGATGAAGCCGTGCCAGACTCCGAGGGACTGTGTGTAGACGGAGGAGTCCGCGTCGTACTCCGCCATGTCCTTGCGCATGATGTCGGCGGTGTACTGGGCGATTTCGAGGCCGGTCTTGAAGCGGTTCTGTGCACGCATGCGGGCGACCGACTCAGGGTTGATCGCGTCCCAGCTGCTTCCGGCCGCGTTCTTGAGAGCTTCGACAGCCTGGGTGTCGTCTTGATAGATGGTCATGTGCATTCCTTCGACGTTGAATTGTGCAGAGCGTTGGACGGCTTCCGGCGGCCCGTTATCGGCTGCTACTTGAAGACTGCTGCAATAACAAGCGGTCTTCTTCACGATTCCCGGCAGAACTTTTGGGATTCTTCTTCGTTTGAGAAGAATTCCCTGAGCGAGCCGGATCGTGACCGGGAATATGCCGAAATCGACGACCCAGGTGGGATCGGAGGGAAGGCCACCCCGGTGGATCCCTCCCCGCGCGACTAGGGTGTTGCGCGGAAGAAAGCTTTGACAGGAGGACCAGCTGAGCCCTGACCGTGGCTGGGGTGTTCCTCGCGGGAAAGGCACGGCGGCAGAACCGCACCAATCAAAGGAAATCGCTATGAACAGCACACCTTCAGTAATCGTTTTCGACGTCAACGAAACCCTCTCCGATATGTCCCCGCTGAGCGCCCGGTTCGTGGAGATCGGAGCCCCGGCCCACCTGGCGCGGGTCTGGTTCGCCTCGCTGCTGCGGGACGGCTTCGCCCTCGCCGCCGCGGGAGGAACCGCGCAATTCTCCATGATCGGATCCGAGATCCTGCGCGGGGTCCTCCGCGACGTCGACCTGACCCGTAGCCTCGACGACTCGGTGCGCCACGTGATGGACGGCTTCGAGACTTTGAGCCTGCATCCGGACATTGCCGACGGCATCCGTGATCTGAAAAGTGCAGGGTTGCGCCTGGTGACCTTCTCCAACGGATCCGCGCAGGTGGCCGAGTCCCTCCTGACCCGGGCGGGTCTCCGAGGGGAGTTCGAGGCTCTGCTCACGGTGGAGGACGCCCCGGCCTGGAAGCCGGTTCGGGCCGCCTACGACTACGCCGCGGATGTCTGCGGAGTGAAGCCGGGCGACTTGCTCCTGGTGGCCGTGCACCCCTGGGACATCCACGGGGCCGCGCAGGCAGGCCTCCGCACTGCGTGGCTGAACCGCGCCGATGAGATCTACCCCAGCTTCTTCGCGGCACCGGACCACACCATCACCGCCCTCGGCGAACTGGCTACCCAGCTCGCCCGCGACTCGCACCCCGCCCATCGCCCCTAACAAATTCGACGGAGATTTTGGCTCTGGAGCCCGGTTTGTGGCCCACACAGGTCAAAAATCGGAAAATCTCCGTCGAATTCGTTCGGGCGGGCCGTGGTCTGGGGGCAAGGGCTGCCGGGAAAGCGACCGAGGCCGATGGTGGCGCTCTGGATACCCTAGGGGGTATGCTGATACTTTCAGTGAATCGAGAAGGAGTCACCTATGTGCAGCCCCATTCGTTGTAACCGTTGCGGCAAGATCACCTGGACCGGTTGCGGTGAGCACGTCGACAGCGTCATGGCCGACATCCCGCCCGCTCAGCGCTGCACCTGCAACTAGGCATGAAGAACCTCGTCGCGGCACTCGTCCTGGCTGGTGCCGCCCTGTTCGGCCTCACCGCGTGCTCCGCTCCGGCCGCCCCGGCGGCTGAGTCCGCCATGGCGGCCGACACCGTCGTGATCGACGTGCGCACCCCCGGGGAGTACGCCGCCGGTCACCTCGAAGACGCGCTGAACATCGATGTGCAGTCATCCGACTTCGACAGCCAGGCCGCGGCGTTGCCGACCGACGGCGACTACGTCGTGTACTGCCGCTCGGGCAGCCGTTCGGCCGCCGCGGCGGCCCGTCTGGCTGATCTCGGGTTCGCCTCGGTGACGGATGCCGGCGCCATGTCTGCCGCCACCGTCTCCACCGGTCTCCCGATCGTCACGACCCGGTAGTGCCCGCAACACCGGCACCACCCGCAACACCGGCACCACCCACAACACCGCAAAGGGCACCCACGAGCGTGGGTGCCCTTCGTTGTGTCGCCGGTGCTTAGCCGCCGAAAGCGACGAGGTGCTTTTCGGAAGCGGCCAGCAGTCGCTCGTAGACCTTCAGCACGTCGGGGGCGGTGACGCCCTCGACCGCGATGGTCAGATCGGCGATGTCGGTCTCCTCGACCGCGCTTCCGGCCTCCATCGCGGCGTCCACGGTGACCGAGCCCTCGGCGAGGAGGGTGTCGTAGAGGTCCTGGGTGTCGTCGGTCAGGAACTCGCCGGCCGCCAGTCCGACGGTCGGTGAGCTCATACCGCTCCAGGAGGGTGCGCACGGCATCCAGGTGCTTGGATTCCGACTTGGCGATGCGGGTGAAAAGCGCCGGGTCGTACTGTGCGTCGAATGCGGCGTACAGGTCGTACGCGAGCTTCTCTTCTTCGGTCATCGCCGCAAGCTCTGACTTCTGGTCCTCGGTCAGCGTGCCCATGGCCATGCCGCCCTGGTTCGACTGGCCGGCCTGGGGGCGTCGCTGGGAGTCGGTAAGGCGGAGAGGCCGGTCAGGCAGACGCCTGGTCGGCGGCCTGGCGGGCCGCGATGCTGGCGTGCACCTCGTCCATGTCGAGGCTCCGCACGGCGGTGATGACCTCTTCCAGGGAGGAGGCGTTCAGGGCGCCGGGCTGGGAGAACACCAGCACCTTGTCGCGGAAGGCCATCAGCGTCGGGATCGAACGGATGCCCGCGGCGGCGGCCAGGCTCTGCTCGGCCTCGGTGTCGACCTTGGCGAACACGATGTCGGGGTGCTTCTCGGACGCGGCGGTGAAGGTGGGCGCGAACATGCGGCACGGGCCGCACCAGGCCGCCCAGAAGTCCACCAGCACGATGGAGTTGTCGGTGATGGTCTGGTCGAAGGTTTTCTCGGTGGTGTCAATGGTTGCCATAACTCCAGAATATACCCCATGGGGTATTTTGGTCAAGCGTCGGACGACGCCCGGGGCGGCCCGGCAGGTTGCTTTCCGGATACCCCTGGGGGTATCGTATCCAATGTGCGATCCAATCGCACGCACGACGCAGGCAAGACGTCAGCACGACGCATGCAAGACTTGGAGGACTTCGAACCATGGACGTTATCGTTATCGAAACCCCGCAGCTGGGAGACCGCAGCTACCTGGTGCACGACGGCGCGGTCGCGCTGGTCATCGACCCGCAGCGCGACACCGACCGGGTGGAGAGCGCGGCACGCGAGGCCGGGGTCACCATCACCCACGTCGCCGAGACCCACCTGCACAACGACTACGTGACCGGCGGCTTCGAGCTCGCCCGGGTTCACGGCGCGAAGTACCTGGTCAACGCCGCCGACTCCGTCACTTTCGAGCGGGAGCCGGTCACCGACGGCCAGGTCATCCCGATCGGCGGCCTGACCGTCACCGTTGTGGCCACGCCGGGGCACACCCACACGCACGTGTCCTACATCGTCAGTGACGGCACCACCGAGGCGGTCTTCTCCGGCGGCAGCCTGCTGTTCGGCTCGGTCGGACGCACCGACCTGGTAGCCACGACCGACACGGTCGCGCTCACCCACGACCAGTACGCCTCGGTGCGCCGGCTCGTGCACAAGGCCGAGCATGACGCCGCGCTCTTCCCGACCCACGGGTTCGGCTCCTTCTGCTCCAGCGGCCCGGCCACCGGCGCCGGAGCATCCACCATCGGCGAACAGCTCACGGCGAACCACGCCCTGACCGACTCCGATGAGGAGCACTTCGTGCGCGACCTGATCACCAACCTCACCGCCTACCCCTCCTACTACGCGCACATGGCCCCCGCGAATACGCAGGGTCCCGGCGCGCCGAACCTGCAGGTGCCCGAGTCCCTCGACGCCGCCGAGCTCACCCGGCGCCTGGCCGAGGGGGAGTGGGTCGTCGACCTGCGCAACCGGGTCGCGTTCTCGAGTAACCACCTGCAGGGTGCCGTGAGCTTCGAATACGGCAACGGCTCGAACTTCACCACCTACCTGGGCTGGGTTCTGCCCTGGAAGGAGCAGCTCACCCTGGTCGGCGACCGCGCAGACGTCGAGGACGCCATCCGTGACCTGTCGCGCATCGGCATCGACTCGCCGGATGCCGGCATCGGCACCGAGCCGCACGCCCTGGCCCCGGATGCCCCGGTCGCCACCTACCCGCGTGTGGGCTGGGTCGGGATGCTGCAGGGCCGCGCCGAACAGGATGTCCTTCTGGACACCCGTCGCGCCGACGAGTTCGCCGGTTCCCACCTGCTCGGTGCGGTGAATGTTCCGCTGCACGAGTTGCTCTCCCGGATGGAGGAGATCCCGGCCGGCACAATCTGGGTGCACTGCGGTTCCGGCTACCGTGCCGGCGTCGCCGCCAGCCTTCTGCAGCGCGCCGGCCGTGAGGTCGTGCACGTCGACGGAAACTTCGACGAGGCCACGGCTGCCGGACTCACCCTGGCCGAGCTGACCGTCTAACCCCATGACGGGAAAGCGAACGGCGATCCACCCGGCCGAGAAGCGCAGTCCCGGCTCGTGGACCGATCCTGGAAGATGCTGCCGATCGGTGTGCTCTTCGGTTCTGGCCTCGGCACTGTCGTCTCGATCAGTCTCTCCGTTTTCGCCCGGGTGCTCACGCCGGGCCTGTCCTGGAACGCGGCCCTGGTGCTCCCCATCGTCTTCTGGGAGCGGTCCTGTTCGGCGTCTTCGCGCTGACCGGACTCCTCCTGGTTCTGTGTGCTCGATTCCGCCCCAATCTGTCCCTGGAAAGGCACTCATGATGGAACTCACCCCGCAGCAGGTCTTCAGCCGCCAGGCCGAGGCGCAGATCGTCGATGTTCGGGAAACCCCCGAGCTTCTCGACGGCATGATCGCCGGAGCCCGGCACATTCCGCTCAGCACGATTCCGGAGAACACCGCCGCTCTGGACCCGAAGCGACCCGTGATCCTGGTCTGTCGCAGCGGGAGTCGCAGCGCCAGCGCCGCCGACTACCTCGCTGCCGCCGGATTCGACACGATCAATATGATGGGCGGCATGCTCGAGTGGACCGCTGAGCGGCTGCCCACGGTTCTGCCTCAGCGCCCGTGATCATCGCGGCCCTCGTCCTCGGGCTCATCGTCGGGGCGCTGCTGGGCCTGGTCGGCGGGGGCGGGTCGATCCTCGCCGTGCCGGCCTTGGTCTACGGGGTCGGGCTGCCGTTGGAGGAGGCGATCCCCACCTCCCTGATCGTGGTCGGAGCGGCCTCCGCCGTCGCCGTGCTCCCGCGGCTGCGTCGTGGCGTCAACTGGCGGTTGGCCACCATCGTCGGGTCGGCCGGGGTGGCGACCGCCTACCTGGGCACCATGGTCAACCGGCTGCTCGACCCGGGAGTTCTGCTGCTGATTTTCGCCGTGATCATGGTCATCGCCGGCATCCGCATGTTCATGCCGACCCGACCTGGCGGCGGCCCCTGTGCTCTCCCCGGTGGGAAAACCAGGTGGTGCAGCTGCCTGCCCCGCGCGCTCGCCACCGGCGCGGTGGTCGGTTTCCTGACCGGGCTGCTCGGCGTCGGTGGAGGCTTCCTCATCGTGCCCGCGCTCACCCTCGTGCTCGGCCTGCCCATGAGCGTGACCGTGGGAACCTCGCTGGTCATCATCGTCATCAACTCGATGGCCGGGTTCACCGCGCACCTCGGTGACGTGCAGATCGACTGGGCCGTGACCGGCGCGTTCGCCGTGACGGCCATGGCTGCGTCGCTGATCGCCGGCCGGCTCGCCCGCGGACTTTCCGACACGGTGCTGAAACGCGGATTCGCCGTTCTGGTTCTGATCGTCGCGGTCTATGTGGCCGTGCAGGCCGTGGTGGCGCTTGTCAACTAGGACAGCGCCAGGAACAGCTTCTCGAGTTCCTCCACGCGGAGGGGCTTCTTGTCAACGGTGTCGCCCTGGTCGGTGAGACACTCCTTCATCGCGGAGGTGATGATCGTGAAGCCGGCGCGGTCGATGGCGCTGGAGACGGCGGCGAGCTGGGTGACGACCGCCCGGCAGTCGGCGCCTGATTCGACGGCGGCGATCACCGCGGCGAGTTGCCCCTGGGCGCGCTTGAGCCGGTTCATGGTCTTGCGCAGATCATCTGGCTTTGTCGGGTCTGACTTCATGTGTATAAAATACCCCATGGGGTATCAACCCTCAATGACAATCGAGGAATCAGCCACACCATGAGAATCTCGGGAACGTTCACCGAACTCCGCATCTGGCCTCGCCGAAGACGGATGGTCGCAGCCGGCATCGCGGCGGCGACGTTAACCGCGCTGACACTCGCCTCGGGCTCCGTTGCCGTGGCCGGCGGATCACTGATGTTCCCCGGTGCCGTCTGGGCCTATGCGGTCACGGTCGTCGGGGCCGGGCTGATCGGCCTGGTCGTCGCCAGCTTTTTCGATGCCCCGATCGGCGGGGAAGCCACCCGGTGTGACGTGCGCTGGCCCGTGCTCGGCCTGATCGCGGTCTATCTCACCACCGAACTGCGGGAGGCTGTGCCACTTATCGCCGCCGCCGTTCGCCCGGTCGTCGCCGTCGCCGCGATCGCGCTGCTGGCATGGGCGCTGCTCAAGCGTCTGGGCATCGAGCACCGTGCCGTCGACGATCGGAGTGAAAACGGTGAGGACGGCGAGGTCTGCACGACCTGCAAGCCGCTGTTCCCGGCGACGCGGAGCCGCTGACGCCGTCAGGGCGCCAGAGGGTCGAGCCGACCGGCAACCACAGGAAGTCAAACCCCCAACAGTCGTACCGACGCTCCACTGCCCGGAAGACCGTGGTGCTCAGGAGGTCACGTTCCTGCGCGCTGAGACTGCCGAGTTCCGGTCTGCTCCCGACGAAGGTCTCCAACGGCCGATGATGTTTTGGCTGGTCTCCCCGTTCCAGATCACCGGGTACACCGCTACATGGATTTCGCAACTACGGCCAGCACGTTGGCGGCCGGGTCCGTGAACCAGGCGATTTGGGCCCGGTCCTCCTCGTCGCGCATGATGCCCTTCTCGTCGTTGCGCGGCATGTCGGCCAGATCCGCATCGCCGTAGATCTTCGTGGTCACGCCGCGGGCATTGAGCTCGTCGACCGTCTTCTCGACGTCGTCGGTCATGAAGTTGAGCACGGTGAAGGACGCCGGCACATGATCGGGCTTGACGTAAATGAACAGCTGCGCGCCGTTGCCGAGCCGAACCTCGAGGTTGCCCATCATGCCCTCCGTGACGGAGAGACCGAGGGTCTCGCCGTAGAAGCGCTTCGCCTTGTCGATGTCGTCAACGGAGAACGAACTGAAGGCCTCGGAACTGGTGAACATGTCAGTCTCCTTCGTCAGGAACCATGTGGTTCGCCGACGACGATTGCACTCTGCACCAGAGTTGGATAGCCCCCGGCAGGGTAGCGGATCGCGGATACCCCGTGCCCTGCCGAGGCAGGTGCCTAGTAGCTGCGCGGCTGGCGCGGCGGGCGCTCGGTGCGGCCCTCGCGACGGACCGGTCCGCCGCCGTCGGCACGGATTTCGATGAGCTTGCCGCTGATGCGGGTGTTCTCCAGTCGGCCCAGCACGTCGCCCGGCATGTCGGCCGGCAGCTCGACGAGCGAGTATTCCGGGTTGATCTGGATGTGACCGAAGTCTTCGCGGCTCAGGCCACCCTCGTTGGCGAGAGCGCCGACGATCTGGCGCGGTTCCACCTTGTGGCGCTTGCCGACCTCGATGCGGTACGAGGCCATCGCGCGGTTGTTGTCGCGGGGGCGGCGTTCCACCCGCTCCACGCGTTCGCCGCGCTCTGCGCGTTCGTCACGGCGGTCGCCGCGACCGGCGTCGGCGCGGGCGCGCTCTGCCCGGTCGCCGCGGTCGGCACGCTCGGGCCGCTGCGCGCGGGCATCCGCCTGGGTGAGCAGCAGGGGAGTCTCTCCCTGGGCGACGACCGCCAGGGCCGCCGCGACATCCGCTTCGGGCACGTCGTGATGTGCGACGTAGTGACCGATGATGTCGCGGAAGGCGCCGATCCGTTCGGACTGGCCGAGGGCCTCGGTGATGGCGTCGTCGAAGCGTGCCAGGCGGGTGACATTGACGTCTTCGAAGCTGGGCAGCTGCATCTGCGTCAACGGCTGGCGGGTCGCCCGCTCGATGGCGTTGAGCAGGTGTCGCTCGCGCGGCGTGACAAAGCTGATCGCTGCGCCGCTGCGGCCGGCGCGGCCGGTGCGGCCGATGCGGTGCACGTACGACTCGGTGTCGATCGGGATGTCGTAGTTGACGACGTGGCTGATGCGGTCGACGTCGAGGCCGCGCGCGGCGACATCCGTTGCGACCAGGATGTCCAGCTTGCCGGACTTGAGCTGGTTGACGGTGCGCTCGCGCTGCACTTGGGCCACATCGCCGTTGATGGCAGCGGCGGAGTAGCCGCGCGCGCGCAGCTTCTCGGCGAGCAGTTCGGTCTCGTTCTTGGTGCGGGTGAAGACGATCATGCCTTCGAAGTTCTCCACTTCGAGGATGCGGGTGAGCGCGTCGACCTTCTGCGGGTACGACACCATCAGGTAGCGCTGGGTCGTGTTCGCGGAGGTCGTGGTCTTGTTCTTGATCGTGATCTCTTCGGGGTCGTTCAGGTACTTCTTCGAAATCCGCCTGATCTGCGGCGGCATGGTCGCCGAGAACAGGGCGACCTGCTTGTCGTTCGGGGTGTCGGCGAGGATCGTCTCGACGTCCTCGGCGAAGCCCATCTTGAGCATCTCATCGGCCTCGTCGAGCACCAGGTACTTCAGCTGCGACAGGTCGAGCGTGCCCTTTTCGAGGTGGTCCATGATGCGGCCGGGCGTACCGACGACGATGTGCACCCCACGGCGCAGCGCGGAGAGCTGCACGCCATAGCCCTGGCCGCCGTAGACGGGGAGCACGTGCACGCCGCGCATATGACCGGCGTACTTCTCGAATGCCTCACAGACCTGTAAGGCAAGCTCACGGGTCGGGGAGAGCACGAGTGCCTGCGGGGTCTTCTGCGCCAGGTCGAGGCGCGAAAGAATCGGCAGCGCGAACGCGGCGGTCTTGCCGGTTCCGGTCTGGGCGAGGCCGACGACGTCGCGCCCGGCGAGAAGCGGGGGGATGGTGGCGGCCTGGATGGCGGAGGGAGTTTCGTACCCGACGTCCTTGAGCGCCTTGAGCATCGCATCATTGAGCCCGAGGTCGGCGAAGGTTTTCGCGTCGCGGGCAGTATCTGCCTCGCTCTGCGTGGGGGTCGTGTCAGGGGTGTGCATACTACAACGGTAATCCATCGGAGAGTGCGCCCCGTTCGTGCGGGAGGATAAGACCATGTCGACAACGCAGCAGCAACCCTGGGTAAAGAACTATCAGCCGGGCGTCCCGGCCGAGATCGAGCTCCCCACGGAGTCGCTCGTCGCGATGCTCGAGCGGTCCGTGGCCGAGGCCGGTGACCACCCCGCACTCGAGTTCTTCGGGCGCCGCACGACGTACACCGAACTCGGCGACCAGGTCGACCGGGTTGCGGAGGGTCTGCGGCACCTCGGGGTGCGAGCGGGAGACCGGGTGGCCCTGATCCTGCCGAACTGCCCCCAGCACGTCGTCGCCTTCTACGCGGTGCTGCGCCTGGGCGCCGTGGTGGTCGAGCACAACCCGCTGTACACCTCGCGGGAGCTCCGCCACCAGTTCGAGGACCACCAGGCGCGCATCGTGATCGCCTGGGACAAATCCGTGGCCTCCGTTCGCGCCTTCCCGCGCGACATCGAGATCGACCACATCGTGTCCGTGAACCTGCTCCTGGCGTTCCCGACCCTCAAGCGCCTCGCCCTGCACCTGCCGGTGAAGAAATTACGCGAATCCCGCGAGGCCCTCACGATTGCCGCGCCGGGCACGATCCCGTGGAAGGAACTGCTCAGCCATGTCCCGATCGATCCCGGGCATCCGCGCCCGTCGGTCGACGACCTCGCGGCCCTCCAGTACACCTCGGGCACCACGGGCCAGCCCAAGGGCGCCATGCTCACCCACTTCAACCTGTACTCCAACGCCCTGCAGGGCGAGGCATGGATGCACGGGGCCGAGTACCGCAAGGAGGTCTTCTACGCGATCCTGCCGATGTTCCACGCGTTCGGCATGACCCTCTACCTGACCTACGGCATCCGTAAGCAAGGTCTGCTCGTCTTGTTCCCCAAGTTCGACCCCAACTTGATTCTCGACGCCATGAAGAAGTCGCCCGCCACGGTGTATTGCGCGGTGCCGCCGATCTACGAGCGCACGGCCGTGGTGGCGAAGGAGCGCGGAATCTCGCTGCGCTCCTGCCAGTACTGCATCTCGGGTGCGATGAACCTGCCCGACCATGTCGTGGAAATGTGGGAATCGGTGTCGGGCGGGCTGCTGGTGGAGGGCTATGGCATGACGGAGACGTCGCCGGTGGCCCTCGGCAACCCGTTCCACCCCACCCGCCGGCCCGGCACGGTCGGCGTGCCCTTTCCCTCCACGCTGATGAAGGTAGTCGACCTGGACGACCCCACCATGGAGGTAGTGCAGGGTCGGCCCGGCGAGCTGCTCCTGAAGGGCCCCCAGGTTTTCCAGGGCTACTGGAACAACCCCGAGGAGACCGCGAAGGCCCTCCTCCCCGGCGGCTGGATGCGCACGGGGGACATCGTGACCGTCGACGCAGACGGCTTCACCACGATCGTGGACCGCGCCAAGGAACTCGTCATCACCGGCGGCTTCAACGTCTCGCCCTCGGAGGTCGAGGCGGTGCTGCGACTGCACACGGATGTCGTCGACGCGGCCGTCGTCGGCAAGGCTCTCGAACGCGGCGGGGAAATGGTCGTCGCGGCAGTCGAGCTGAAGCCCGGAGTGCCGCTCGATGAGGATGCACTGCGGGAGCACTGCCGCGAGCACCTCGCCGCCTACAAGATCCCGCGCCGGATCGTCACGATCGAGGACATGCCCCGCTCGATGCTCGGCAAGATCCTGCGCAAGCAGGTGCGCGAGCAGGTTCTGCCGGGGCTCTGAGACTGATCAGAGGTGCTGCTCGAGCCGACGCCTCGTGAGCAGGGAGGCCCGGCGCAACCACGGATCGCCGTCGCCGGCCCAGCGATCGAGCACCCCGTCTGCCCGGGCCCGGCCCGGCGCATCCAACCGCTCCACCAGTGGACCCACCACGTCGACGGCGAGCGGGTCGACCAACTCGCGCAGGCGGGCACTTCGCACAAATTTCTCGATCCGGCTCAGGTCGGAGTTGTCCAGCACCCGCACATTCGATTGCAGCAGCACGACGGCCGCGAGACGGCGCTCGAACACCGGCACCGCCCACAGCTCGGAACTCAGTGCTGTGATGTCGTCCTGCGTCAGGCCGGGATACCGGCGGCCGGCGTCCCGGATCGTGCCGCGCACCGCGCCGACCGAGGCACCGTAGAACCGCAGGTCGCTGCCCAGCCGCTCCTTCTCCGCCGCCGCCCGGTACGGATCCCCCTCGGCTTGCAGCGTCGCGTCTACGAAGCTGCCGGCGTCACTCACCCCTTCATTCTCGCGTTTCCGGAGGCTGCCGGCGCACCCTGGCCGTTACGCTGAGTGCATGACGACGGCATCGGAGAACACCGTGACGGATGCCCGATCCACCCGCCTGCGCAGCGTCAACCTCGCCGCCGCACTCCTCCTGATCGCACAGGCCGTTCTGGTCTCCGTGGTCGTCCTGGCCCAGAGCGCCCCGGTGCTGCTGCCGGTCACGGCCGGCTTCCCCGGCGGGCCGGTGGGTTCCCAGGCCGAAGCGCAGGTCATCGACCTGGCCGCCGTGAACCTCGGGGTGGCCGTCGTCATCCTGCTCGCCTTCTCCGCGCTCCTACGCCTCGCCGCCGGGACCCCGACGTTCGCCGGCAGCTACCGGCGCGGCCTGGCCGCCGCGCGCAATCCGCTGCGCTGGGTCGAGTACTCGCAGGTCTCCGCGATCACGGTGTTCCTCATCGCCCAGTTCAACGGCGTCACGGAGGTCGGCACGCTGGTGGCGCTCTACGCCATCACGGCGGGTGCCACGCTGTTCCTCGCACTGCAGGAGCGTGAACCGGCCGGCGGCTCGCTCCGGCCCTTCGTCTTCGGAGCCATGGTCGGCATCGTGCCGTGGGGCATCATCGCCTTCTACCAGGTCGGCGCCGGGGTTCTCCGTGACGTGCCCGAACTCTTCGTGCGCACCGTCACCCTCTCGCTGCTCGCGGTGGCGGCCTTGGTCTGGACCAACGCCTGGCTCGGCCGACGAGCCCACGGCGCATGGGCGCATCCGCACCGAGTGGAGATCGTGCAGATCACCCTCGTCACGCTCGGCACCACGCTGCTGGCCGCGCACGTGGTGTGGGGCGTGCTGCTCTAGGCGAGGTTCGACACCGTCAGGTGCGGGGCCGACTCCAGCAGGGCCTGCTCGAACCCGGCCAGTGCCTCGGCGGGGAGCGACCAGGCCTGCTTCGGGCATCCGTCACCGGGTCTGCCACCCGCATCCGTCGTCACGTTATTACGGAGATTTTTGGAAAACGCCGGTCTTGGCGCCTGAGCGGCGTGTCGCGAAAATCTCCGAAGTTAGCGACGGCGCGCCGGGTCTCGACGAGCTCGACCACCGGAAGTCGAGCTCGAACGCTGGGCTCAGGCGGGCTAGGCGAGCGCGCGGGCCACGTCCAGTCCGGAGCGCACGGCCCGAGAGATGCCCGACGGATGCCCGTGCAGCCGCCCGAAACCGTCTCCCGCCACGAAGATGCCGGGCTGGTCCGCGCTGCGGAAGAACGTGGCATCCGACCCCGAATCTGCAGGCACCACAGCATTCGCATACCGCCAGCGCTTCAGCGCTGAGTCCAGAACGCGCACGCCGGGCAGCAGCCGGATCAGCTCGGCCAGCAGCTCCGCCTGCGAAAATGTGGCGTCCGCGTCCCAGGTCGCCTCGCTCCAGAGCGGGCTCGCAATGACCTCGAGCCACACCTGTCCGGCATCGTCCCGGTGCCTGACTCTAATCGTCTCGATGACTCCGTCGGGAGCGGACCGGCCCACGACGTCATTCACGACGTCGTCGGCGCCGTCGACGATGCACAGCAGAACAGCCCGCCTGTCGTAGGCAGCCTCGAGCAGGCCGGGCGCGACAGCGATCCCGCTGCCGCGCAGCATCTGCAGGTTCTGTGGAACCGGCGCTGTGAGAACCACCGCCCGGCCCCCGAACGGTTCCCCCGAGCCGCGCGGCACGACGTGGATGAGACCGGAATCCTGCACGGCGAAGTGGGTGACGAAGAAGCGCCGGAGCGTCGTGCCGCCCGCCCACCGCTTGGCAATATCGCCCGCGGGCTCGTCGAACATCCACTTCGCGTAGCCCTCGGTGTCGGGCACGAACCGGGCTCCCGTTCGGCGGGTGATCTCGCGGGTGACCTCGGCGTCGTGACTGTGAACCGTGTCGACGGACGGGTTCAACAGCCGGCCGCCGAGCGGGCGGCTCGCGAGCCGCCCGCCCGGCCGCGATCCCTTGTCGAGGAGGAGGACCGCACGACCGCGCTCCTGCAGGTTCCGGGCGATGGTCAGACCGCAGACGCCCGCACCGACCACGATGACGTCCCACGTTTCCATGTCTGGAGGCTAGTGCACGCGCAGTGCACGCGCAGTGCACGCACAGCGCGCCCACCGTGCAGTCGTACGCTTGTTCGTGTCGTCCTAGCTGCCGAGACCCGGCACGGATGCCTCAGCGCCGCATCCGCAGCACCGCTCACACAAAGGAGTCCCGCATGAAGATCGTTGTCACTGGTGGAAGCGGAAAGCTCGGCCGGACCGTCGTGACGTACCTCGTCGCCGAGGGCCACGAGGTACTGAACCTCGACCGCGACGGTGCCCGCAGCCACGATCTGGTGGTCGTGGACCTCACAGACTACGGCCAGGTCGTCGACGCGGTCCTCGGTGTCGATGACCGGCATAGCGGGTTCGACGCCATCGTGCACCTGGGCGCGATCCCGGCTCCCGGCCTGGTTCCCGACGTGGCCACGTTCCACAACAACATCCTCTCCACCTACAACGTGTTCCAGGCGGCCCGGCGGGCGGGCGTCAAGAAGCTGGTCTACGCGTCCAGCGAGACTGTGCTCGGTCTCCCGTTCGACATCGACCCGCCCTACATTCCCGTGGACGAGGAGTACCCGGCCCGGCCCGAGAGCACCTACTCGCTGGTGAAGCACCTCGAGGAGCAGCTGGCGATCCAGCTCACCCGCTGGGATCCCGAACTCAGCATCACGGCTCTGCGCTTCTCCAACGTGAAGGACCCGGAGGACTACGCGGCCTTCCCCGCCTTCGACGCCGACGCCACCCTGCGCAAGTGGAACCTGTGGGGCTACATCGACGGCCGTGATGGCGCCCAGGCCGTGCTGCGGGCATTGCAGAACGCGAAGCCGGGCTTCGAGGCGTTCATCATCGCCGCCGCCGACACGGTGATGAGCCGGCCCAACGCCGAGCTGGCCGCCGAGGTCTTCCCCGGCGTCGAACTCCGGGAGGTCGGCGAGAACGACACCTTGCTCTCCATCGACAAGGCTCGACGGATGCTCGGCTACGCACCGCAGCACAGCTGGCGCGACCACGTGTAGTCGTTTCAGCCGATGAAACAACGGATGCCCCCACCCGGCCGGGCAGGGGCATCCGTCTTTTCGGTGCTGAGTGGCTTGCGGCTAGTTGGTGGCCGCCACGAACGCCCGGGAGAACGACCACTGCGGGTTGCTCACCCAGGAGCACATGTACGCGGCGATCCCGCTGGTGCACGGCTGGTCCCGGGTCATTTCCCACCAGCGAGGTAGTTCAGCGCGTTCGCCTTGGCGAACTTGCCGACCTTGGTCGTGTCGGTGAGCGAGAAGACCTCTCCCGTGTCGTTCAGCCCGATCATCGGCGTGATGCCGCGACGCGCGTTGGCGGACGGGTCGGAGACGTCGGAGCCTTCGATGTCGAAGTCGATCCGGTCCACGTTGTAGCGGTCGACAACCTTCGTGTAGGCGGAGAGCAGGGCTGCGGGGTCGGTGCAGACCCAGGCGAGTTCGTTGTTGACGGCCCCGCCGAACGAGACGACGAACTTCCCGCCGCCGCTCTGGAACTTCGAGATGGACCCGACGAAGTCCTGGGTTCCACCCACGGTGTAGGCGGTGTAACCGGCCCAGGTCGGGCTGCAGTTGCTGGCGCGGTCGGCCACGATGAACGCGCCGGTGACGGCCGTGACTCCCGGCGCCGCGGCGAATGCGGAGAGGTCAGCACTCGGCCACAGGCCCATGTCCACATACGGGGCGACGAGGAGGCTGCCCGCCGGTATGGAGGCGGGTGTGGGAGTCGCGGTGGGTGTCGGAGTCGGTGTCGGTGTCGGCGTGGCTGGCGCAGTGGGAGTGGGAGTGGGCGTGGGCGTCGGAGTTGGAGTGGGCGTCGTCGACCCGGCGCCATTGACAGAACACGGAATCGACGCGGCCCCGGCCGGGAGGATGGATCTTTCACTCGGTGTCCTCATGGTTTTTCGTGAATGCCGTTGAGCGGCCAGGCCGTCAGATGTCAGCGGTAGCTGAGCTTCGGCTGAGCTTCGGTGTGCACTAGCGGCAGCTGCGACCCCCTGGTTAAAGGACATGTCAGCATTTTCGCAGGCCCGGAGTAGGGCCGTTTCAGCAGCGTCTTGTCCCGAACGAATTCGACGGAGATTCTGCCCAAATCGCCCCAAAACAGCCCGAAAACCGGCCTTTTCCTTAAAATCTCCGTCGAATTGGTTCGGCCCTCCGGGCGCGACACAACTGCGCGACACAACTGCGCGACACAACCAATCGCGGAGGACTCAGCGCACCTAGAGCGCCAGCAGCTGCGGTCCGCCCGGTGAGCCCACGCTGAGGCCGGCGCACGACACGAGGGTCCAACCGTCTTCGGGAGAGCCGGACAACTCGACCACCCCCCTGTTCTCGAGGTCAGTCGTGCCCGCGAACAGGGGCGACACATTGCTGGCGCGGGCCGCGGTCCACACGCGGATCGCCACGCCGTGGCTGAACACCGCCGCCGTGTCGGCACCGGAGGCGGCAGAAGCGATATCGGCGTCGAACCGGGAGAAGAAGCTGTTCCCGTCCAGGCCTTCGGGCATCCTGGCTGTCAGGTCCCCGGTGACCCAGGTCAGCACGGTTTCAAAATAGGTGCGAATGGATGCCCGGTCGCTGAGTCCCTCGAGCGCGCCCGCTTCGATCTCGTGCAGCCCGGTGGCCACCTGAACGTCGAGCTGCAACGCGGTCGCCAGCGGCTCGGCCGTGAGCCGGGTGCGTACGAGCGTCGACGCGAAGATGGCGTCGATGGACTCGAGGCGCAGGGCATCCGGAATCACTGAGGCCTGCCGGGAACCGAGCTCGGTCAGGCCGGGACCGGGGTGAGCGGTGTCGAGCTGGCCGAGCACATTCGCGGGCGTCTGGCCGTGGCGGATCAGAAAGAGTCGCATTATTCCCCAACATAGGCATCGGGCCTGGCGAGAGCCCGCAGGGTGAGGTCGTCGTCGCCGCCGAGGGTGACAGCATGGGGGGAGTAAACAGTGCATCCACGAGAGGGAGAAACCCCATGACGATCATCAAAATCAACGCCATCACGGTGCCCGGCGACAACGGCGACGAGCTGGCCCGCCGGTTTGCCGCCCGAGCCGGTGCGGTCGACGACCGACCGGGTTTCGAGGGTTTCGAACTACTCAAGCCGACGGATGATCGCAGCACCTGGCTGGTCGTCACCCGCTGGGCCGACGAGGAGTCCTTCCAGGCCTGGCTGACCTCGCCGTCTTTCGCGCAGGGTCACCGCGGCGACGCCCCGACGGAGGGCGAAGCACCGGCCCGGCCCATGGGCATCAGCAGTGAGCTGTGGTCCTACGAGATCGCCGGCGGCTCGCCGGCCTGACGCAGTCGCGTCCCCTGCGGTGCCCGAGGCCACGGTGCGTAACACGGAGCTGCGCGGCGGGCGGCCCGGTTAAGCTGGGCCGATGAGCGAACCCCGTGCACACGACGCCCTGCACACCGACGCCGTGCGACCGATGCGGGCCCAGACTCTGCTGGATGCGTTGGCCGTCCGAGTCGTCATCGCCGACGGCGCCATGGGCACCATGCTGGAAGACGGGCCTACGTCGAGGAGGACCTTGCCGAATTGTCCGACGGCACGGTGCGCTACGCGCGGGATGCCTTCGAGGGCTTGGCGTTGATGGAGCCGGACGCCATGCCGGCCCGCTCCGATGTGGTCGCCGACAACCTCGTGCCCGTTCCGCCGTTCTGGGGCACCCGCATCGTCAAGGGGATCGCGCTGGCCGAGTACTCCGCGTTCCTCGACGAGCGGGCCACGTTCATGGGGCAGTGGGGTCTGAAGCCCAGCCGCGGTGACGACGGCAAGAGCTACCAGCATCTGGTGAACACCGAGGGCCGACCCCGGCTGCGCTAGTGGCTCGACCGCATCCTCGCCGAGGGCATGCTCGACGCCTCCGTCGCCTACGGCTACTTCCCGGCCTCCAGCGAGGGCAACGACCTCGTCGTGCTGCACCACGGCGACGACCCGTCGGGCGTGCTGGGGGTCGCCGGCCTGCTCGCCCCCGACGGCGGCTCCGGCGGCACCGTGGGTTCCGAACGCCTGCGATTCGTTTTCCCCCGGCAGCGGCGCGACCGGCACCTGTGCCTCGCGGACTTCGTTCGCCCACGCGATCCGGCCAGACGGATGTCGTCGCCCTCCAACTGGTCACGGCCGGAGCGAACGTCGGCACGGTCACGGCGAAGCTTTTCGCCGAGAACAGATACCGCGACTACATGGAGCTCAACGGGCTGACCATGCAGCTCACCGAGGCGCTGGCCGAATACTGGCACTCCCGGGTGCGGGAGGAGCTCGGCCCGGGTGCCGAAGACCCGGTCGAACTGGCCGGCATGTTCAAGCTCGAGTACCGCGGCGCCCGGTTCTCGCTGGGCTACCCGGCCTGTCCCGAGATGGAGGACCGCCGCACGGTCGTCGAACTGCTCAGGCCCGAGCGGATGGGTGTGGTGCTGTCGGAGGAGCTGCAGCTGCACCCGGAGCAGTCGACGGATGCGTTCGTGTTCCACCACCCGGAAGCGAAGTACTTCTCGGTGTAGCCGGTGTAGCCGGTGTAGCCGGTTCGGCCTGGGGTGGTCGGGCGGCCCTGCCTGGCCGGCCCAGCTTCGCTCGGCGGAGAGCGGCCAGTGCGGCCGGGCCTACCAGCACGATCCCGACCGTGGTGGTGATGGCGCGCACGGTGTCCCAGGTGAGGGTCGACGTCACGAGCGTGTACAGGGCGAAGGAGGCGAGGTTCTCGCCGAGCGTGGCATCGGCCGCATAGGAGATGTCGGTGCCCGAGCCGACTGCGAACGGCCAGAACCAGAGGTTCATCACCAGTCCGAAGAGGTAGGACGCCACGATGCCGTAGGCCACGAGCATCGCGATCTCGAGGCGGGCTGCGCCGATATGTGCGGAACGGATGCGCGGCAGCAGCGCCGCCCCGGCTCCCACCCAGCCGCAGGCGAACATCTGGAACGGGGTCCACGGGCCGAACCCACCCCACAGGGCCGAGGACACCGCGATGGTGAGCAGGCCGAGCAGGAACCCGAAGCGGGCCCCGTAGGCGCGACCGGCCAGGATCAGCAGGATGAACACGGCCTCGACGCCGCCGACGCCGGTGCCCGCGATGCGCACGGCGGCGCCGACCGCGGAGAGCACCCCCAGCAGGGCCACGGTCTTGGCCGTGTACATCTCCCCGTCGAGGGTGAGAGCGAGGGCCACGATTAGGGCCGGCACGAGCGCGAAGGCCACGACCGGCGCGGCCGACTGGGCGTTCTCCGGCAGCGCCGAGGCGAAGAACGGCCAGGCGAAGCCGGCGGCGGCGAGGATACTGCCGCCGCCGAGCACCCAGGCGGTCCAGCCCGTCGAGCCGGTGCGCCTCATGACCGCACCGGTTCCGGTTCGGTGAGCAGGCCGGCGGCCATGATGACCGTCTTCGTCGCCAGGGACCGGGCGAAGTCGCGGTCGTGGGTGGCGAACAGGACCGCCGACGTGTCACTCGAGGCGCGCACTAGCGCGGCGGCGACAAGCGCCCGGGCCTGTGGATCGAGGCCGCGCGTCGGTTCGTCCACCAGCAGCACCCGCGGCTCGGCGGCCAGCTGGATGGCCATAACGAGGCAGAGGCGTTCGCCGGCCGAGAGGTCCCGCGGATGCCGCCGCATCAGGTGCGCCGCCTCCGCCACGGTGCCAAGCCCGAGCAGGTTCGCGAACCGGAGCGCGGTTCCGATCCCGGTTCCCTTCCCGGCCGGGGGCTTCAGCCGGCGGTCGGCCCGGCGGCACTCCTTAGCCACCGTGACGGCGAAGAGCAGATCGTCGAAATTCTCCGGCACCAGGGCCACGGCCGTGCGGCGGTATCGGGGGCGCAGCTGCGCCACGTCCCGTCCGGCCACGAGCACGCTGCCTCGCGTCGCCGAAAGGGCGATCGCGCGCAGCAGGCTGCTCTTGCCCGCGCCGTTCCGACCCTCGAGCGCCACCAGGTCGCCCGCGTAGAGGTCCAGCGACACATCGTCGACCGCCCGCTCGCTCCCGTGCAGAACCGTGAGGTGACGGATACTCGCGAGCGGCCCCGCAGGCCCGGTGGCGGGGGTGGTCAGGGTGCTCTGACCCTGCTGTGCCGCCTGCTCCGCCGCGACCAGCGCACTCGGCCGCTCGCCCGGGCCGAGCGCATGCACGCGCGCACCGCGGAGCTCGAGCCAGGTATCCGCCGACTTCGACCACTCCCGGGTGTTGTGCTCGGCGACCACGACGCAGACCTGGGCCTCGTGGGCCAGGCGGTCGAGCACCTGCACCACGCGCTCCCGGGCCGGGGTGTCGAGATCGGCCAGAGGTTCGTCCGCGAGCAGCAGGATCGGCTGGTTGACCAGGGCGGCGCCGATGGCGACGAGACTGGCCTCGCCCGCCGAGAGCTCCGAGGTACCGCGGCCGAGCAGATGCTCGATCCCCAGCCGCTCGGCCACCTCGCGCACCCGCTGCTCCACGAGGACCGGTGCGATGCCGCGCACCGCGAGGGCGAAGCCGATCTCGTCCGCCACGGTTTCGGCCACGAAGGAGAGCCGCACGTTCTGGGTGACAAGTCCGACGAAGCCGGCCGTTTCGCGCGGGGGAGTGGCGGCGCGGTCGGCGCCGCCCACCTCGATCGAGCCGTGCTGGGTGCCTTCGGCGAAGTGCTGGAAGAGACCGCTCATGCTGTGCAGCAGGCTGGTCTTTCCCGATCCGGTCGAACCGGCGATCACGGTCAACGTGCCGGGAGCGAGGTCGAGGGTGAGTCCCTCGAGGTGCCAGCGCTCACCCTCGAAGCCGAGTGCGGCATCCGTCATCACGACCGGCTTCTCACACTCGCCGGCTGCCGCCCGCGTGGCGGCGAACCCGCGGGACTCCATGGACGCAGCCAGGCCGAGCGCCCGTTCCACGGTCTGCTCGAAGACCGGCACCAGCAGGGCCGGTGCCGACCGTTCGCCGCGCAACGCACTGGCCGTGCGCACCCGGCGCACCGCGTCGATCAGTGCCGGGAACGTCGCCCAGGCGATCACGAGCGACCGCGACAGGGCGCGCAGCGGGCCCCGGTTAGCGCCGCGGGCGAAGAAGCGGCGCACATCGACGAGCGCGTTGAGTACACCGAACCCGAGGATCACCAGAGCGAAGGGCAGCGCGCTCAGGGCGGCATTGCCGAGGCCTCCGGTCGTGACGGGCCCGAACAACGCGATGTGGTTGAACGGCCCATCGAGCGGCAGGCGCGGGAGGTCGAGCAGCAACAGGCCGCCGTCGGATGCCCCGCTGAAGGCCACCCGGTAGAGCACCCGGATGCCCACGAACGCTCCGGCGAGCAGCGCCGCCGAGCGCAGGGGGGGAAACCGGAAGCGCAGCATTAGCTTCCGGGGGTGGGCGTCTCGGTGCCGGTCGTGAAGATGAGGCCGACGGACTGGCCCGGTTCCAGCTCGAGGCTGCCGAGGCCCTCCTGGGCGTACTCCCACTCCGCGTCGGCGGTGGGCTTGACCCAGAGCGCCCAGTAAGCGGCAGCGGCGGGCATGGTCGCGCAGGTTTCGGTGAACGGGGTTTCGCCGGCCACCTTGATGGTTTCGTCGGCGGCCGGGCGGCCGCCCACCCGGCAGACCACCTGGTCGCCCCACTCCACGGTGCCCTCGGTTTCCACACCGGCGGTCGCCAGGACCGTGCTGGCCGTGATCGTCTCGGCGGTGGCGGTGTCGACGCAGTCCGTGATCTCGGGGGCGTCGAGCGCGCCGAAGTCGACGACGACGCTCACGCCGGCACAGCCCCCGTCGGCCGGAGCGGCGGTGGCGGTGGCGGTGGCGGGGGTGGTGTCGGTCTCGGGCGCGCCGGTGGTGCATCCGCTCAAGGCCAGTGCCCCCACCAGGGTCAGGGTGGCCAGTGCTGTCAGCTTCATGTGCTCCAGAATACCCAGCGGCGGGTGAAGTCTGGTTCCTGTCACGCGCTGAGACGGGGGCACCGAGTGTTCACCGGGCCGACACCGGCTGGAGACCGGGAGACCTCCGGGCGTCAGCATGAGGCTCATAGATTGGGTGGCGTTGTACCTACCCCCTATGAAGGAGTCGCGCCTTGCGCAAAAAGATCGCTGTCTTTGCCCTCACCGCCACCGCCACTGCCACCGCAGTCGTCGGCATCGCCCCTGCCGCGCTCGCCGCGACCGGCCCGTTCGATTTCGTGCCTCTCGCCGGTTCCGCCTACGGCATGGGCAGCACCGACTGGACCCAGCCGTACCTGCTACCGGAGGGCTTCACCCAGACCCTCGTGCACGACGAAACCGTGCTCGACGTCTACCCCGGCGTCGACGACCTGCATGACATGAACACCCAGAACGAGACCGGTGCCCAGGCCGGCCGCTTCCTCTACAACACCTACGAGGTCGGCTCGAACGGCGCCGTCTCTGTGACCGACCTGAAGACCGGTGCGGTCAGCGTCATCGCGCAGCGCGCGGACTGGAACCGTCTCGACGGCATCCGCTGGACCCCCTGGGGCAGCCTCCTCGTCACGGAAGAGACCACCGGCGGCAAGGTCTTCGAACTGTTCTTCGCGAAGAACGACCCGACCACGGTCGAGCGTATCGAGGAGCGCACCGAGCTCGGAGCGCAACGTCACGAGGGCATCGACGTCACGGCCGACGGCTCCGTCATCGTCATCGACGAACTCAACGGCGGCTCAATCTTCAAGTTCGTGCCGACCGTTCGCGGCGACCTCTCCCAGGGCCAGCTGCACGCCCTCAAGATCACCGGGCTGACGGATGCCGCGCAAAAGTGGAACCAGACCACCTTCACCGAGAAGGTCGGCGCCTTCGAATGGGTGGCCCTCGACCAGGCGCAGGTGCGCGTCGACGCGGATGCCGCGGCCAACGCGGTGAGCGCCACCGAATTCGGTCGCCCGGAAGACGTCGAGATCATCGGCCAGACCCTTTACGTGGCCAACACTTCCGAGGAGCGTGTGGTCGCGATCGACCTGTCGAAGCTCACCGTCAGCAGCTTCGTCGAGGCCGGCGTGAACGTGCCGGTCGAGGACAAGGCCGCCGGGGTCAGCGGGTTCAACAACCCGGACAACCTTGCCGAGGGCCCCGACGGCGCCCTCTGGATCACGGAAGACAACAGCTTCAGCGACATCTTCCGGGCCGAAAAGGACCGAGACCACGACGGAGCGTCCGACAGCGTCGAGCTCTTCGCTTCGCTGACGGATGAAGGCGCCGAGACCACCGGGATCTACTTCGGCAAGAACCCGAAGGAGCTGTTCGCTACGGTGCAGCACCCCGACAAGAACCTCGCCGACGGCATCTGGAAGATCACGCGCGACTAGCCGCACCCCGGAGGCAGGCTACTGCAGCGCCGAGGTCAGCCGCGCGAGGCCGTCGAGCACGGTCTTGCTGCGGGGCTCATTGTTCCAGTCCGACAGCGTCAGCCCCCGGCTCACCTTCCGGTGGCCCGCCTCCACCTCCCGCATCCGGTCGACGAACGTGCGCCCACGCACCATCAGGGAGGTCTCGAAGTGCCGCGTCGTCAAGAAGCCGGCATGAATGTAGCGCGGGTGAGGCGCGGAGGTGCGGGCAGCCTCAGTTCTGCGACAACCCGCGGGCGCCCGGCAGTTCCTCGCTCGACACCGAGCTGAGCAACAGGCTGGTCTCGCTGTTGAGCACGCCCTCGATCGAGCGCACCTGCCCGAGCAGCCGGTCGAAGTCGGCCAGGGTGTCGGTGCGCAGCTCGGCGACGAGGTCCCAACCGCCGTTGGTCGAGTGCAGGGCCTTCACCTCCGGAAAGCCGCGAAGGGCGTGGATCACCTTCGTGATCGCGCGCCCCTCCACTTCGATCAGGGTGATGGCCCGAATCGAGTTCGGGTCGCGGTCCTCCCTGATCCGCACGCCGAAACCCACGACGGTTCCCGAATCGGTCAGCCTCTTGAGCCTGCTGTTGACCGTGGACCGGGTGACACCGAGGTCGCGGGCGAGGCTGGCCACGGGCTCGCGGCCATTCACGCGGAGGGCGGAGAGCAGGCGGCGGTCGAGGTCATCGAGGGGATACATTGCACATAGTGTATGTATGCAGAGCGCACAATGCATAGTCATCTGGACAGAATGCGGCAATAATCGAATGGCGGCTGCACATCGCCCATGCATATGGTTGTAAACCTGAACGAGGGGAGATGCACGTGGTGCGCTTTGTAGACGTAGGAAACATCAACCGCTGGGCCGCCGCGACGGGTGTGGAACGCATCCTCACCGACATGGTCGAGTACCTCGAACGGGACTTCCGCCGCTGGCCTACCTTCGACAAGGCGCCGCGCGTGGCCAGCCACTCACCGCTCGGCGTGATCGAACTCATGCCCACGAGCGACGGCGTCACCTACGGCTTCAAGTACGTCAACGGTCATCCGTCGAACCCGTCGCGGGGCCTGCAGACCGTCACCGCGTTCGGCGTCCTCGCCGACGTGCAGAGCGGCTACCCCACCTTCTGGTCCGAGATGACCGTGCTCACGGCCTTCCGCACCGCCGCGACCTCGGCCATGGTCGCTCGCGCGCTGGCCCGCCCCGACGCCCACACCATGGCCATGATCGGCACGGGCACCCAGTCGGAGTTCCAGGCGCTCGCCTTCCGCGGGCTCCTCGGCATCAACCGGCTCCGCGTCTGGGACACCGATCCCGATGCCATCGCCAAATTCGTGCGCAACCTGGCTCCGCTCGGTTTCGAGATCATGGTCGCCACCGGGGCGACGGATGCCGTGACCGGCGCCGACATCATCACGACCTGCACCGCGGACAAGGCGAATGCCACCGTACTCACCGACGCCATGGTCGGCCCCGGCGTGCACATCAACGCCATCGGCGGCGACTGCCCGGGCAAGACGGAGCTCGACGCGGGCATCCTGCACCGGGCCGACGTCTTCGTGGAATTCACCGCGCAGACCCGTATCGAGGGCGAAATCCAGCAGATGCACCCCGAATTCCCGGTCACCGAGATCTGGCAGGTGCTCCTCGGCGAGGCCGCCGGCCGCACCTCGGCAGAGCAGATCACGGTCTTCGACTCCGTGGGCTTCGCCATCGAGGACTTCTCGGCGCTCCGCTTCCTGCAGGATGCCGTCGACCAGACCTCGTTCTACACCGACATCGACCTCGTCGCCGACCCCGATGACCCGAAAGACCTCTTCGGTCTGGTCACCGCGGGCGCGCCCGTTCTCGTCTGACCCCGGTGTCCGTGCAGGCCCCGTCGGCCGTGGTGCTCATCCGGCCACATTTCTTCTCGCCGAACCCCGAGACGGCCCATGACAACGCTTTCCAGTCACGGGACGCCGGGCACGACGCCGCCCTGGTGGCCGAGGCCGCCTACGCCGAGGTGACCCAGGTAGCAGGCACCCTGGAGGCGCAGGGCATCGCGGTGCACCTGTTCGATGACGACGGGCCGGGCCGCCCCGACAGCGTGTTCCCCAACAACTGGATCTCGACCCACGCCGGGGGTCACGTGGCGCTCTATCCGATGCACGCGCCGAACCGGCGCACCGAGCGCCGGGGTGACATCGTCGAGATGCTCAAGCAGTGCTACCGCGTGCAGGATGTCGTCGACTACTCCGGTCTCGAACTCGACGACGTCTTCCTCGAGGGAACCGGCGCCATGGTTCTCGACCATGCGGCGCGCATCGCCTATGTGGCCCGGTCGCGGCGGGCCGACCCGATCGCGCTCGAACGATTCTGCACCAACTTCGGCTACGAGCCCATCGTCTTCGACGCGTCTGACGAGAACGGCACGCCGATCTACCACACCAACGTCATGATGTGCATCGCCACGGACTTCGCCCTGGTCGGTCTCGACCTGATCGAGTCGCCGGCCCGGCGCAGCCACGTCGTGGAGCGCCTGGCGGCGCAGGATCGGCAGGTGCTCACCCTCGACCGCGATCAGATCCGCAACTACGCCGGCAACGCGATCGAACTGCACGGCCGGAACGGACGAATGCTGGCGCTCTCCCGCCGCGCCCTCGGCAGTCTGACTGCCGAGCAGCGCCGGATCATCGAGCAGAGCTGCACGATCCTGCCGCTTGACGTGCCCACGATCGAACTCGCCGGCGGCTCAGTGCGGTGCATGCTCGCCGGGATCCACCTCGACCGTCGTGCTGCGTTCACCAGTCAGGCGGCCGCGGCCGCCTGAGGGCTCAGGCGTTCGACGCTAGAGGCGTTCGTCCGGATGGATACTCCTGGTTGTAGCCCGGCGGTTGCGTCCGCGAAACCAATCCGTGGGGTGTACCTTCGGGAGGATCTTCGCGACCGCGAGTGCGGCGAACATGACCGTATTGATGGCGACGAACGCCGCAAGGATGGCGAATTCGTCCGATTGAAGCACCGTTGACGGAAGGAGGATTCCGACCGGAACCAGGGCGTGGAGAGCATCGACCATGATGGATCAGGCCACCCTTCGCGGTTCGTCGTTGGGTGCGGAGTGGATGACATGGCCCCACTGTGCCTGCCGGCCCAAGGTGATGTCGATGATCCCCTTGACGTAGACGAGGTCTAGGAACACATCGAAGATCAGCTCGGGGAAAAGCGTGAGCGCCAGCAGGCGTGCCCGTAGACCGCCCCCCCAGACCGACACGACACGTTCGGCGATGAATACGAGACCGAGGCCCAGCCAGAAAGGAAACCAGACCCACGAATCGATCGCCAGAAGCGTCACAAGCACGAGCAGCAGGAACGCGCTGAGCGCGATGACGCTGTAGCCCAGGCCCAACTGCTGAGCCCAGTACCGGAAGGTGGAGGGTGAGACGCCGTATGCCCCGATGTTCTCCAACGCGCCCCGTTGCCAGCGCAGGCGTTGCACCCACAGAGTGCGAACGGTTGGCATTACCTCGGTGACCACCGTGCACTCCGAGGGAGAGATGATGAGCGCGCCCAGCGACTTCAGGGCAATGGTGAGCTCGTTGTCTTCCGTGAGCGCAGCCGTGTCATAGACATCCCCGCTGGCACCGGGAATCGTGTCGCCGCGACTTTCAGCCACCGTACGCAAGGCGACGGGCCGGAATAGCGAAGCGGTGCCCGTGAGCACGAAGACGTGGCCCCGGCGACGGCGAATGTCACGGGAGTACCGAATGTACTCGTTGCGCTGGAACTGACCGAGAAGCCCGGAACCTTCCTCTCCGTAGAACAACCCACCGACCGCCATCAGCGCACGATCGCTGGTGAAGCGACCAACGGCGGCTTCCAGGAAGCCGTCGTCGAGACGTGTGTCGGCATCCAGGACCATGATGAGGTCGTTGTCGCCCTGGCCCGGTAGGAGCACCTTCAGGATTTGATTGAGCGCCCCGGCTTTCTTGAATGTGTTCCGGCGAGATTCGAAGATTTCCACCCCCAGCGATCGGGCAATGTCGACGGTCCCGTCGGTGCAGTTATCCGCCACGACCACGACGCGTTCCGGGCGGTGCGACTGGGCGAGCAGCGATGACAGTGTCGCGAAGATCGATGCCTCTTCGTTGTGCGCGGGCACCAGAACGGTTACGGTCACGGCGCCGGCGAAGACTCCGCGCGTTCTTGCCATCACGATTCCCGCCGAGAGGGGAGTGGTGCGCTGGTTCAAAGACCGACGGGCCTTGCTCGACGTTCCTCGTTCGAGCATTGCAATTCCTGCGGCGAAGAGGAAAGCCAGAGCAACGGCGCCGAGGATGATCCGCGGCGTCGGTGCCGCCAAGTCATAAAACACCCGCCACATCCCGAGCAGCAGCCCTTGGGAGGGCATTTCGCCCGCCGTCGGCGTTCCGGCGGCGACGACAAACCAGAGGAGGGTCGCTGCACCTCCAGCCACAAGCCCGATGACGACGCCGACGCCGCGATCGAAAGTCTTTGCCCCCATGAGCGCAGATTAGCAGAGTAGGGGGACCTCGACTCTCCCGCTGCTGCTGCTCCCGCTCCGGAAGAACTCGATCGCCGCCTCCCGGAACGCGCGTGACGTCGGGGCGTTGAAGTGATTGCGCCCGGGGATCTCGAAAAATCCTCCGCTCGGCGTGGCCGCGGCGAGTACCTTGGAGGCCTTGAGGATGCTGTCTTTGGTCCCGGTGGCGAAGAGCACGGGCTGAGTCGGCGCGTTGTCGGCGCCGGGTTGGGGGCCGCCGCGCATTCCCTCGACGAGGGCCACGAGGGCTTTGAGGTCGTTGCCGGGCAGCGCGCGGGCCATGGTCAGGTAGGCGCCGGTAAGGCGGTCGGCGACCTCGGTGCCGTGCTCGATATGAGCGCGGGCATCCGTGACCTTGAAGCGTCTGAGGGGGTCGCCGTCGGGTATGCCGCCGAGCACGGCCCGCGAGATGCGTCCCTCCAGTTCGCGGGCGGCCTGCCAGCCCACGCGGGCGCCGAGGGAGTATCCCGCGTAGGCGACCTCGTCGAGCAGGTAGGCGTCGAGTACTTGCAACACGTCGTCGACCAACGCCTCCATCGTGTAGTCGGCGGGGGAGCGGGGCTTGTCGCTCAGGCCGTGCCCGCGCTGGTCGATCGCGATCAGGTGGAAGCCGGCGCGGATGAGATCGCGCGTCCAGCCGGTGACGTGCCAATTGGCGACGGCGCTGGAGGCGAAGCCGTGCACGGCGAGCACGGTGGGGGCGCTCGAATCTCCGAATTCGTAGGTGGCCAGGTTGACTCCATCGGCCGAATAGACGAAGCGGTGCGGTGGGGCGGTGCGTTGTGACATCACGGACCATTGCATCACGATCATCCGGATTTCGGCCCACCAGGTCGACTTTTGGGCAATCCCGCCACCCTGCTTTGCCAGTGCTTTGCCAGCTAAAAATGAGGATATGTCCAGAAATTCCGGGCAGTCTTGAAGGTTCGCCCGGCCGGGACTCCGACCGTGGAACGTCGAAAAAGAACCGTGAGCGCAGCCGCGCGCGCGATTCGCCCAGTGAAAGTTATGCCAAACTCAGACTCGTCTTCCCCTTTGTCCGACCTTTTCCCCAGTTCAAACCCTGAATCAGACGCCATTCCGGTCCGTGCGGCAGCCGCGATCGGCAGCGACGTCGGACTCACCCGCCATCAGGAAACGCGTCGCCGGCGTGGACGAAGCCGCCTACTCGTGGCCGGCGCCGTCATCGCCGTCGGCGCCATCGTGGGCAGTGGATTCTCCGCCCAGTCTGCGTCGCAGGCTGCCGCGGACGAGCAAAAGAAACGCATCATTGCCACCGCAGCTCTGGCAGCCGCCACCGGCCCTCATCCCGAGCAGGCAGGCAGTCTCGACGGAGTCGTCCCGGCCCACGCCTCCGCGAGCGCCCGCGCCACCCTTGCCGGTGCCACCGGCGTGATCGCGGCGGCCCAGGGCAAGACGGATGTCTCGGCCCTCTCGAGCGCCGTCGCCTCGCTCAGCGAGTACACGCTTCTGGCCCCCGAGCGAGTTTTCGATCTTGTGGAGCAGGTCACCGCCGAAGCCGAGGTCGTGAAGGCCTCGACCGCTGTGGCCGATCGCATCGCCGCGGAGCAGGCCGCGGCTGCGGCAGCGGCTGCTGGTCAGGCTGCCGCAGCTGCTCAGGCTGCCGCGGATGCCCAGGCTGCCGCGGATGCCCAGGCGCAGGCTGCGGCCCAGGCGGCGGCTCCGAAGCCGGCAGCACCCAAGCCGGTCGCTCCCGCCCCGGCACCGCCCCGCCCCGCCGCCCCCACGAACCCCAGCGGAGCCCAGGCGATCGCCCGGGACATGATGGCGTCCAAGTACGGCTGGGGCGCCGACCAGCTCGGATGCCTGGTCAGCCTCTGGAACAAGGAGTCCGGCTGGAACGTCAACGCCTACAACGCCTCGAGCGGTGCCACCGGCATCCCGCAGGCCCTGCCCGGCAGCAAGATGGCCTCGACCGGCGCCGACTGGGCGACCAACCCGGCCACCCAGATCTCCTGGGGTCTGAACTACATCGCGGAGCGCTACGGCGACCCCTGTGGAGCGTGGTACAAGTCGGTGGCCTCGGGCTGGTACTGATGGTCAACATCTTCGAAAAGTAACGTACATTTTCGGCGTATTACTAGAACTGAGATTCCATCAGTGCTAAAATCGGGGTATGGAAAACCTGGCCGATCTCAGCGACATCGAGGACTTTGACATCGAGGACTTCGACATCGAAGAGCTTGACGACGGTGGCGCGCTCGGCGTCGTGACGGCCGAAACGTCCGGTGACGCGGCTTCCCTCGATCGCAGAATGAGCGTCCTGGCCGAGCTGGTCTCCGCGGCCGCGGCCGCCGACCGACTTCTCGCCGCGGCGTCGGCGGCGCGGGCCGAGGCGGTCGACGAGGTGCGGGCCTGGTGCCTGTCCAATGAGCTCGCCGCCGAACGTGATCGCGCCCGCCGGACGGCTCGGGCCGAGGCCGTCGAGCAGGGGCTCACGCCGCCTGCCGACAGCGCGGCCGACTGTGCAGCCGACAGCGCGGCCGACAGCGGTTCGGTGTCGGCCGGCGTGGCCGGTTCCCGGTGGAACGCCCTTGAGATCGCCTACCGCACCGCGATCTCCGAACTCGCCTGTGCGTTGCACATCTCCCAGGCTTCGGCCTCCAATCTGATGGCGCAGAGCGAGGCGCTCACCGGCACGTTCACCGCCAGCCGCAATGCCCTCGCGGCCGGCCAGATTAGTTACGCGCACGTGCGGATCCTGATCGAGCACGCCAATTCTCTTCCGACGGCGGCCCGCGCCGCCTTCGAGGCCGAGATACTGCCCCAGGCGAAACGGCTCACCGTGCCCCAGTTCGACCGCACGGCTCGCCGCCTGCGGGAGAAGTCGCATCCGGAGTCGATCACCGTGCGCCGCACCAAGAGCCAGGCCGACCGCACCCTCGTGTTCGAGCCGGCCGCAGACGGCATGGGGTGGCTGCACAGCTACCAGCAGCTGCCGGTTGCCCAGGCGATTTTCCACCGAGTCAACGACATGGCGGCCAGTCTGCAGGGCCCCGACGAGCACCGCACTCTGGCCCAGCTCCGAGCGGATGCCTTTGCGGCACTGGTGGTCGACGGCGTCACCCCCGCGGGGCTCGGCCGGGGCATCCGCGCCACCGTGAACGTGACGGTGCCGGTGCTCACCCTCCTCGGCCGCAGCGACGAGCCGGGTCACCTTGAGGGGTGCGGGCCGATCGACCCCGAGACGGCCCGGGAACTGGCGGCCGGAGCGCCGAGCTTTACTCGCATCCTGGTCCATCCCGAGACCGGCGTGATGCTGTCGGTCGGCCGACATCAGTACCGGGTGCCGAAGGACCTCCGGCGGCTCCTTGTGATTCGAGACGAAACCTGTCGATTCGCCGGCTGCAACCGACCGGCGGCCCGCGCCGAGATGGACCACAGCCACGAATGGCAAGAAGACGGCATCACTCGGTACGACAACCTCGCCAGCCTCTGTGCGCCCGACCACCGGTTGAAGACCCAAACCAACTGGACGGTGACCCAGTCGCCGGGCGGCGAGCTCCACTGGACTGCGCCCAGCGGTCTCCACTACAGGTCCGATCCGGCAATACCCTTCGAGCCTCCGGGCGCCGTCGACGACCCACCGCCCTTCTAGGGCCGGCGTTCAGGGTCACAATGTCTGCTGAAGTTCCCTCTCGTGCTCGCGGGAGCCCAGACCGACAAGGGCGGTCGGGCACTGGCCGGCTACGACGAGGACAAGAAGCTGGCCGGGATCGTAACGGCCGCAATCTTCGTGACATCCGCGATCTCCTCCGGGGTCGCGAACACGTGCAACCCGAGGCAGGTCAGGGCGTAGCCTCAAGCCATGAAGCGTGCGCTCGCAATTGCCCTGGTGTCGGCCCAATTCCTGCTGCTCCTGGCGCTGGCCCTCCTGCCCCACGGCACACTGTGGCCGGTGAACCTCGCCGTTGTCGTTGGCGCGATCGTGCTTGCTGTCGCCGGCGCGGTCTTCGCCGTGCTCGGCATGCTCGGCCTCGGACCGGCCCTCACCGCGAGCCCGATTCCGCGGGAACACGCGCCACTGGTCACCACTGGTGTCTACGGTCTTGTGCGCAGCCCCATCTACACCGGTGTGATGATCTGCGGCCTTGGGCTCGTGCTGCTCGGCGCATCGGTCTGGCATCTCCTAGCCTGGCTCGCCCTCGTTCTGCTGCTGGCGGGCAAGGCACGCTGGGAAGAGCGGATGCTCGTGGCCGAGCACCCGGACTACGCCGCTTACGGCGCCCGCGCCGGCCGCTTCCTCCCCGGGATGGGTCGGCTGAAGCCGTGACGTGGTGAACCAATTCGACGGAGATTTTGGAGCACAAGTGCTTTTCGGCCGGGTTTTGGGACATTTCGGCCAGAATCTCCGTCGAATTCGTTCAGGACGCGGAGAGGAACACGACGGCTGGAACACGACGGCTGGAACACGACGGCTGGAACACGACGGCTAGACGAAGACCAGAACCAGCCGCACGACGACAGCCAGAATCGCGACTCCCGACAGGGCCAGCGACGCGAGCACCAGCCCTCGCCCTCGGGCGCCGGCCGGGATCACACTGAAAGCCCGCAGTGAAAGGGAAAGCCCGATCAGGGCAACGAACAGCGCGGGAAACGGCAGCAGCACCGCGAGGACGACGCTGACGACCGACACCCAGAAACCCGGCACCCGGCCGGGCGTCTTCGACCAGTCCAGGTGGGGCGCACCGAGATTGAGCAGGTTGTTGCCCTCCATGTTCGCGCGCGGGTCGGTCACGTGTCGCTCCTTCAGCTTGTCCTGACAGTCTCACACGCGCCACGAGCGCCTGCCCGCGTGTCGGCCCGCACGCGAGGACCGTTACCCTTGAGGAGGCCCGGGAAGGAACTTCTATATGAGCGAGCTTGCGAGTGAACTGGCGCGGGTGCGCGAAGCCTTCGACAAACCCACCCTGCGCCTGCTGGACCGGAAGTGGGCGCCGTTCGTGCTCTTCGTGTTCAAGTCCTCCTTCAGCCGCGACCGGCGCAGCGTGCGGGCCGATCTGCTGCACATTCAGGTCGACGCCTACCTTGCCGACCTGCGCTCGGTCGGCAGCGATGTGCCGGGCAAGACCGGTCGGGCTCTCTGCGTGCAGTGGATGAACGACCAGTGGCTCTTCCGCGAAACGGGGGAGGGCGACGAAGAACACTACTCGCTCACCTCGCACGCACTCGAGGCGCTGCTCCTGGTCGAGAGTCTGTCCCGCGATCGGGCTTTGATCAGCGAATCCCGTCTCACCACGATCGTCGACACGGTGCGTCACCGCGCCACGCAGGCCAACCCTGATCGGGAGGAGCGCATCCGTCGCCTCGACCGGGCGATCGCCGAGAACGCCGCCGAGCGCGACCGCCTCGCAGCCGGCGGCGAGATCGCGCCCGTCTCGAACGAGCAGATGCGTGAGGGCTATGCCGACCTGGTCGACCTGATCGGCCAGCTGCCCAGCGATTTCAAACGCGTCGAGGAATCCGTCGCCGCCATGCACCGGCAGATCGTCAACGATTTCCGCGGTGAGGAACGCCCGATCAGCGAGGTACTCGACGAGTACCTCGCGAAAACGGATGCCCTGATGACCTCGACCCCGGAAGGTCGCGCCTTCGAGGGGGCCTTCACCCTGCTGCGCAACGACGACCTGCTGCGGGAGCTGGGGGACGACCTGGAGACGATCCTGCTGCATCCGTTCGCCCTCGAACTCAGCGCCACCGACCGCCGCAGCTTCATGGGCACCGTGCGCCTGATCCGCAAGGGCATCGACGACGTGCTCACCCAACGCAACGGGCTGACGACCACCCTGCGCGAGCACATCGTCAACCACGACGTGGTCAAGGACCGCGAACTCGAACGCCTGCTGCGCGAGATCAACAAGGAACTCGCGACCTGGATGCAGACCGCCGGGCCCCGCTCCACGGTCACCGCCGAACTCATGCCGGGAACCCTCGACGCCCCGCACCTCCGCGAACGCTTCTACGACCCGGGCGCCCACCGCGCGCCGCCCGAGCTGCAGGATGTCTCCGACGACGCCCCGCCGCCACCGAGTCTCGACGAGATGCGCACGCAGGGCGGCCCGCTGCTGGGGGAGCTGCGCGACGCGATCGTGACGGCCTTCAACCAAGGCGACGCCGCATCCGTCGGTGACGCCTTCAACGATCTCGACGTCACCCTGCGCCGCCCGGTCGAGATCCTGGGGATGCTTCAGATCGCCACCCAGATCGATGCGGTCAGCCGGTCCCAGACGCTCGAACGCTTCGAAACCGTGCGACCCGACGGCTCCACCCGCAGCTTCGAGGTGCCCCGAATCATGCTCAGCGACGACGAAACTGCGGCGCTGTCCGCCCTGAACTACGGATCCGACAATGACTGACGAGCCCACCGCCGAGCACCCCGACATCGATTCGCCCAGCTTTTCCCTCTTCGAGGGCGACGAGGGCGGACTCACCGTAGAGCAGCGTCGCACCCTGGTGCTGCTGCTGAAGCACCGCTACATCTCCGCCGCGCTGCAGCCGGCCGAATGGCAGACGCTGCTGCGCTCCCAGAGCCTGCTCAAATCGCGCCTGAACGACATGTTCCTCGATCTGCATGTCGACCTGCACTACGAGGTGGCATTCAAACGGCAGGCGGTAGCCGAGGGCGGAGACCGGTTCCCGACCCTGCTGCACGACGTGTCCTACACGCGGGAGGAGACCATTCTGCTCGTGCTGCTGCGGCAGCGGTTCCGCAGCGAGCGTGCCAACGGCCACGACATCGTTATCGTGGACCGCGACAACCTGGTGGAGAACGTCGGCCATTTCCGGCCCGAACACGCCACCGACCGCTGGGGCGACGCCCGAAAGGCCACGGCCGCCGTCGACAGCCTCGCGAAGGCGCGGGTGCTGCTGAAGACCAGCGACCCCGACCGATTCCGCATCTCCGCCGTGATCGAGGTGCTGCTGCCGGTGGAACGGCTGAGCGAACTGCTGGAGTGGCTGGTCACCCAGAACGCTGATCCCGGCCCGGAAGCCACCGATCTTGACGATCTGCCTCTCCTGTCCGAAGCCCTGCCGGAGGCCCTGTCATGAACGATTCCCCGCTCTTCTATGTCGACGGCCTCACCGAAGGCACCACGCAGTGGCGCGCCGAGTCGTTCCAGATGGTGAACTGGGGCGGCTTTCAGGGCCACCACGAGGTTGCTTTCGCGCCCAGCGCCACCCTGGTGTCCGGCGCGTCCGGAACCGGCAAGAGCAGCCTGCTCGACGCCTACCTCGCCCTGATGATGCCGTCGGACACCCCCTTCAACGGCGCCTCCAACGACGCCGGTTCCGGGCGGGCGCGCAGCGCCGACCAGCGCAGCCTGATGACCTACCTCAAGGGCAAGACCGACGCCAACCGGGAGGCCGGCACGGGGGAGCTGCAGGACCAGGTGCTCCGCGGTGCCCACGAGTCCACCTGGGGTGCCGTGTCGATGACCTTCATCGACGACAACCAGCGCCGTTTCACCGTGTTGCGGGCCTACTTCGTGCCCCGTGGCGGCACCCGGTTCGCCGACATCACCATGAAGATGGCCACGATCGACGGATACCTCGACCTGCGCGACCTGGCCGAGGTGACCGAGTCCCGGTTCGACAAGCGCGCCCTCAAATCCCGGTTCCCCGGACTGGATGTCTTCGACACCTATGCGGCGTTCGCCCAGACCCTGTACACCCGCCTGGGCATCGGCGCCAACGGCGAGGGCGGCAAGGCGCTCCGGCTGCTCGCACGCATCCAGGCCGGCCAGCAGGTCAAGACGGTCGACGGGCTCTACAAGTCGATGGTGCTTGAGGAACCGTCCACCTACGCGGCCGCCGACAAGGCCGTCGCCCACTTCGAAGACCTCGAACGGTCCTACGGCGCCATGGTCGCCGAGGCGCAGAAGGCCAAGGTGCTGGAACGCCTGCCCGTCCTGCACCGCGTCTACGAGACGGCGACCGATAAGGCCGACCTGATCGACACCTTCGGCGTGCACCGCTCCGGCGACACGCCGTTCGTGCTGTGGCAGCTCCGCACGGAGCAGAGCCTGCTCGAGGAAGCCGCCGACGTCAACCGGGTGCAGCGGCGCGACACCCAGCTTCGCTCCACGACGGCCCGCGATGCCGAGACCGCGTTGAAAGCGCGCGTCGCCGACCTGCAGCGCCAGCAGCGCGACAACGGCGGCGACGTGCTCGTCAGCCTGCAGAACGAGCTTGGCCAGCTCACCGACAAACGCGACGACGTGGCCGCCGAGCGCTCCAAGTTCGACGAGCGCATCCGGCCTCTCGGCCTCTCCATCGACTCCGGCGACGACTTCGATCGGGCCCGCGCCGCGGCCGACGCGTTCCTGTCCGGCTTTCCCACTGCCGAGACCGACCTCGAGAACAAGAGAAGCGCGCTGCAACGCACGGCCTATCCGGTCGAGGAGAACCTCCGCACCCTGGGGCAGGAGCACCAGTTCCTGTCCGGGCGGGCGAGTCTGGTTCCCCAGCACCTGCACAGCGCACGCCTGCTGATCGCCGAGGCGTCGGGCATCCCCGCCGAGGAGCTGCCCTTCCTTGCCGAACTGATCGATCTGGCCCCCGGCGAGGACGCCTGGCGCCAGGCGGCCGAGGTCACCTTGGCCTCCGTCGTGCGCGTCCTGCTCGTCGACGAGACTCGTCTGCGCGCGCTCAGCCTGGCCATCGACCCGCTCCGCATCCCCGTGCGCATCCACTTCGACGGGGTGCCGCTGCGCTCGCACGAGCAGATCGACGGTGACCCGCGCTTCGTGTCGGGAAAGCTCGTCTTCAAGGACTCGCCCTTCAGTGGCTGGGTACGGGACCGGGTACAGGCCGCGAACCTCGACGCGGAGTGCGTCGCCACGGCCGCCGACCTCGTCGGGGACGGCCCGAGGGTCACCCCGAGTGGGCAGACCCGCAACGGTTCCCGCGGCGCCCATGGCTGGAACAGCGACCAGAAGTCGATCATCGGCTTCTCCAGCCGCACCCGCCTGCACGACATCGACGAGGAGCTGGCCCGCCTGCGGCTGGAGGCCGACAGCCTGGCGCGTGAAGCCTTTGCGCATGGGGCGAGTCTCGCCGACCTCCGGGCCCGCAGGGCCGCACACCAGTTCGTCGTTGACGCGGCCTGGCCGGCCATCGACGTGCAAGCCGCGGATGTCCGCATCACTGACAAGCGGGCCGAGCGCGAGCGCGTGCTCGCCGACAGTGACGTGCTGCGCGCCCTGAAAGACGAGGAAGAGCGTCTGGCCGCCGAACTGGAAACAGCCCAGAAGCTGAAGCACGCCACGGAGGTTGCCCTGCAGGCCCTCGTCGCCGAGCAGGGCCGCTTCGTGGACCGGCAGGATGCGGTGAGCAGCCGCCTCGACCGCATCGACGGTGACCCGGAGGCCGCGCTGTCCCTGTCGGAGGAGCACGCCACCCACCTCGACGCCCAGTTCGCGGCTGTCGCCGACCAGCACGACCTCGACGCGTTCGACGGGGCCATCAGGCGGCTGCGCGAGCGCCTCACCGAGCAGTCCAGCCAGGACCGGGACAGCGCCGCGGGCGCCCGCAGCACCCTGATCGGCATCTTCGAGACCTTTCAGAGCCGCTGGCCCGACCCGAACATCGGCGTCTCGCTCGATTCCTACCCGAGCTACCGGGACATCCTTGACGCCGTCTACACACTCGGCTTGCACGATCGGCGCCAGGAGTGGAAGCGCCGCCTCGCGCTCTGGAGCGGCCAGGACCTGGTTCCCCTGGTCGGGGCATTCACCTCCTCCATCGAGGAAATCGAAGATCGTCTCCGTCCCATCAACGAGATCCTCACCACACTGCCGTTCGGAGCCGGGCGCGACCGCCTCAAGATCGCGTTGCGTCGCCTCCACCGCGACGACGCCACCGCCTTTCGCACGGAACTCAAGGTGCTGTCCTCCGGATCCACGGATGCCTTCACCGACGAGCAGACCGAAAGCCGGTTCACCCGGTTGCAGGCGTTCATGAACCTGATCCGCAAGTCCGCCGACGGTCCGCGCCAGGAATCCCAGCGCGATCTGCTGCTCGACGTGCGTCGGCACGTGGAGATCACCGCCGTGCGCACCACCCCGGAGGGCGCGGAAGTCAGCACCTACTCGTCGCTCGGCGGCAAGAGCGGTGGCGAGTCCCAGGAACTGGTGGCGTTCGTCGTGGGAGCCGCCCTGCGGTTCCAGCTCGGCGACGAGAGTCGCACCCGCCCGCGTTTCGCGCCGGTCTTCCTCGATGAGGGCTTCGTGAAATCGGACTCCGAGTTCGCCGGCCGTGCCGTGTCGGCGTGGAAAGGGCTGGGCTTCCAGCTCATCATCGGTTCCCCGCTCGACAAGGTCACCGCGCTTGAGCCGCACATGGAGCTGGTGCTCTCGATGACCAAGAACAACAGCACCGGGTTCTCCTACATCACGCCGCTCTCGTCGCCAGTGCGCTCGCGTTAAGCTCCGCGCAGGGCCCTACCGCGACAGGGGGAGCCCTGATTTCGGCAGGCCCGCACAGTAAGATTTTGTGGCGTGGCCGCAATTAAGGTGATCGTCGACGAGGGGCTCAAGATCGCGCTTTCCGCCGTCCGGATGGCGGTGAAGAACGACATCATCGTGGGCGCTCTCGGTGATCACGCCGACTACGATCCGGAACGCTACGCGGCGACCGCCCGGCACGAGCTGCACCTGCTCACCCGGCAGAACGAGCAGTACGCCCGCCGGGTCAAGGACCTGCGCACAGAGCTGACCAGGTCACGGTGGACCTCCGATCTCACGGAAGACCAGCGCCGCGACATCATTCAGCTCAAACTGCGCCGACGCGTGCACGAGAAGCTCGCCGAGGCCCTCGAGGCCGTGGCCGCCGACGACGACAAGGTCGCGCGTCTCGTGCGGCGGGCCCAGCGGGCCGCCAGCGACGAGGTCAGTGACGCGGTGTCGTCACGCCTGATCAGGCTGAACATCGACTGGCATGACCCCGATTACGAGGCCCGGCGGGAGGCCCGCACCGAGGTGTTTCTGCACATCGACCTCGCCCTTTTGAAGCTCAAGCACGACGCCGCGACCGACCTGTCCGCCAGCGACTACTGACTCCGGACTCAGCTGCGGGAGAAGAGCCGCGCGAAGAAGCCGGGGGTCGGGGCATCTTTCTCGTGTCCGCGGCACCGCTGTGCACCCGGAACGCCTCGCATCACCTGGTCGACGTGCTGGCCGCACCCGGCCCAGGTCGTTTTTCCACACTTCTTACACGTAACTTGACGGCACATCCGTTGAACCCTTTCGTTGAACTCGTCCGCCCAATATACCCCATGGGGTATCACTTACGCTGCACGGCGTGCCCGCCAGGCGCGCCACGCACCGGTCGACCACAGCGCCCACGCCACGAGCACCGGCTGGAAGAGCAGGCGGATGCCACGGGACAGGTCCGAATCCAGGCCGAACGAATCGGCGGCCGTGACGAACTGGGAGATGTTGCCGGGGAAGATTGCCAGGAAGAACAGGGCCACGACCCAACCCACCTGCACCTTGCGCCTGGCCAGCAGCAGCAGCGACAGGCCCAGAGCGATCTCGACCAGGCCCGACGCAACCACGACGAAATCACCCTCAAGCGGCAACCAGGTGGGCACCTGGGCGAGGAACGCCTCACGGTTCCAGGCGAGGTGGCTGATCCCGGCGAGGAGCAGGAACGCTCCCAGAGCCAATCGGCCGATCAAGCGGGGGATCGAGGTGCGGGGGGTGCGGGTGCCGGTGGCAGCGTCAGCGGTCATGAATCGACTTTAGCCGCGATCTCGGCGTCCGTTCGGGCGTTGAAGATACCCCACATGATGTGCGTCGGGCCGCTGCCGTCCCTGCCGGGCGCCGCCGCGCGGCTGATCCACCGCTCGGCGGCCGCGGTGGCGCCGAGCGCGGTCAGAGACGGCGCGATCCGGGTCTTGCGAATCTTGCCGGCCATCACGCCGCCGTCCGGCGCAAGCCTCCAGCCGCGGCTGGAGGCGAGCACCTGCCCCACCTCTTCGTCGGTGAGCCACCGGGAAAAGCTGCGGCTGGGCGGGTCAATGTCGGTGAGCTTCACGCGAGTGCCACCAGTTCGGCCTCCAGGCGTTCCACATCGACCCGGTGGCAGAGTTCCGTGGCCGGTGTCATCGCGGTGGCGCTGCCGGCGGCGACGGCGGCCCGGAACGCCCGGTCCACCGGGAACCCCTGCGCGATCCGCAGCACGAACGCACCGAGAAAGCTGTCGCCGGCCCCGACGGTGCTCTGCACCCTGACCTGCGGCACCCCCAGACGGATGATCCCGCTCGCCGAGGCGAGCACGGCTCCCGCTCCGCCGAGCGTCAGCGCGACGACTTCCGCGGACCCGCGGGCGACGAGCTCGGCGGCCGCGTCGATCTTGCTCTGTTCGGTGTCGAGGGTTGCGCCGACGAGCTCTCCCAACTCACGCCCGCTCGGTTTGACCAGGTAGACCCCCTCGTCGAGCGCGGCCGCGAGCGCGGGACCGGACGTGTCCACGATGCAGCGGGCGTCGCGCCCGTGCGCCAGACGGGTGACCCGGGCGTAGAAATCATCCGGGACTCCCGGCGGCAGGCTGCCGCTGGCGACCACATAGCCGCCGACCGGAATCGACTCTCCGACGACCGCGAGACAGGCCCGCCACTCGGTTTCACTGAGCTCGGGGCCTTCCAGCACGAAACGGAACTGCTTGCCGGTGCCCGACTCGTCGACGGTGAAGCTCTCGCGGGTGCTGCCGTGGATCGGCACCGCGATGGTCGGGATGCGTTCGGCTTCGATCAGCCGGCGGAAGGCCTCCCCGGTGGGGCCGCCCGCGGTGTACACGGCCAGGGCCTGCCCGCCGAGACGTTGCACTACCCGAGCCACGTTCACGCCGCCGCCGCCCGGGTCGAGGCGGGACCGGCCGCAGCGCATCTTGTGCTCGCTGACCACGTGCTCGGTTGACGTGCTCACGTCGAGAGCGGGGTTGATGGTGAGGGTGAGAATCGGCCGCAGCAGGGCGGCCCTGGGGGAGTCCATGGTCCCAGCGTAGAAGACTTCCCCGCACGCCTCGTGCTGGCGCGGGGTTGGGCCGATAATCGGAGCATTCGCCCCATGATAGAAAGAGGCTCCACCATGACGACCCAACTCAATCCCTACCTGGGGTTCCGGGATACGACCCGGGAAGCGATGGAGTTCTACCGGACGGTGTTCGGCGGCGAGCTGACGCTGAGCACGTTCGCCGAGTTCGAGGCGAGCGACGACAAGGCTGAGCAGAACAAGATCATGCACGCCATGCTGACCACCGACGACGGCCTGGTGCTGATGGCTTCCGACACTCCGAACCGGCTGGAGTACCGTCCGGGCACCAACTATTCCGTGTCGCTCAGCGGCGACGACGAACCGGTGCTGCGCGGCTACTGGGACAAGCTCGCGGCCGGGGGCACCGTCGTCATGCCGCTCGAGCCGTCGCCGTGGGGCGACAGTTTCGGCATGTGCGTCGATAAATTCGGCGTGAGCTGGATGGTCAACATCGCCGGCGCACCCGCATAGGTCGGTGGTGGGGTTCGCATTCGACGCCGCGCAGATGCAGCAGCTCCTGGTGCAGGGGGAGACCAGGTCTTCGACGCGCTCACAGCCAGGTCGAAGCCGGAGCCGCGTCTACCGAGGCCCGCCACTACGATGATGCTGTGAAGCCCTTCCTGCTGCTCGCCACCCGTTCTGAGGACGAAGCCGCCGATGACGAGTACGCCGGCTTCCTCGCGGCCGGCGATCTGGAACCCGACCAGCTCCACCGGGTGCGGCTCGAGGCTGCGCCGATGCCGCCGATCGACCTGAACGGATACTCGGGCATCATCGTGGGCGGCAGCCCCTTCAACGCGAGCGATCCCGCCGAGGTCAAGTCGTCCGTGCAACGCCGCGTCGAGGCCGAGTTGGCCGCCCTCCTCGACCAGGTGCTGGCCCGGGACTTCCCCTTCCTCGGTGCCTGCTACGGCGTCGGACTGCTCACCAGTCATCTGAGCGGCAGGCTCGACCGCACCTGGTCCGAGGAGGCCGGGCCGACCTGGATCTCCCTCACCGAGGCAGGCGCAGCCGACCAGCTGTTCGCCGCGCTCGCGCCCACCTTCCAGGCCTTCGTCGGGCACAAAGAGGCCTGTTCAGAGCCGCCGCCCGGCGCCGTCCTGCTGGCGACCGGGCAGAACTGTCCCGTGCAGGCGTTCCGGGTCGGCAACAACGTCTACGCGACGCAATTCCATCCGGAACTGACCAACGCCGGCATCCTGACCCGCATCCGCATCTACCGCGAGTACGGCTACTTCGATCCCGACGCCCTGGACGACGTCATCGCGGCGATCGACGCATCCATCGTCACCGAGCCGGCCAACCTGATGAAGGCCTTCGTCCTGCGCTTCGGCAGGTAGAGCCGGCGGGGTCCGGCGCGGGTCCGGGACCGGTCCCGGATCTAGAGTGGTCCCATGGAACTCGAACCAACCGGCCGTTCTGCGGCGGCGCTGCTGGAACTGGCACGATCACTCGGGGTTGACACCTCTTTCACCGGCTGGGACGGTGCTTCACGGGCGGTCGACGTCGGCACCCTGCGTGAGGTCCTGGGTGCCCTCGGCGTTCCCGCCGGCACGCCTGCCGCGGTTGATGCGGCCCTGACCGAGCAGAGCCTCGCGCCCTGGCGCCGGCTCCTGCCTCCCGTCGTGGTGCTCCGCGAGGGCGGCGAGGCCGAGGTCCCCGTGCACGCCGGCGCAGGTTCGACGGCCCTCGTCTGGATCGTCGCCGAGGACGGCACCCGGCACGAGGTGTTGCAGACGGGGCTCTGGGAGAAACCCCGCACCGTCGACGGTCGGCCGACGAGCCGGGCGATGTTCCAGATTCCGGCCGGCCTGCCTCTGGGCTGGCACACCCTGCACGCAGAGAGCGGAGACCAAACGGCGCGCTGCGGCCTCGTCGTGACCCCGCCCCGGCTCGAGACCACCCGCAACCTGACCGGGCATCGCGACTGGGGTCTGATGGCCCAGCTCTACTCGGTGCGCTCCTCCCGGAGCTGGGGGATCGGCGACTTCGCCGACCTTGCCGACCTGGCCGCCATCTCCGGCTCCCAGTACGGAGCCGACTTCGTCCTGGTCAATCCGCTGCACGCGTCCGAGCCTGCCCCGCCGGTCGAGCCCTCCCCCTACCTGCCGTCGAGCCGACGCTTTTTCCACCCGCTGTACATCCGGGTCGAGGACGTGCCCGAATACGCCTACCTCGCCCCGGCGGCACGAGCCGTTGTCGAGTCCCTCGCTGACCGGCAGCACTCGGCCAACCAGGAGGCGGACCACCTCGACCGCGACTGCGCCTACGCCGCCAAACTGACCGCGCTGGAAGCCGTGCACGAGGTGCGGCCGAGCCCCTCCCGTGTTCACCGGTTCGAGGAATTCTGCGCCGAGCAGGGTCAGGGTCTGGTCGACTTCGCGCTCTGGTGCGCCCTGGCCGAGCTCTTCCCGGCGGATGCACCGGAATGGTCGATCGAGCCGCGCGGCCCCCGCGGTCCCTTCGCCGCCGAGCACCGGGAGCAGCTCGCGGACCGCATTGAATTCCACAGCTGGCTCCAGTGGCTCTGCGACCAGCAGTTGGAGACCGCTCAACGCGCGGCGACGGATGCCGGAATGGCCATCGGCATCGTGCACGACCTCGCGGTCGGGGTGCAGTTCACCGGGTCCGACGCCTGGACCCTGCAGGGCGTTCTCGCCCCGGGCATGACCGTGGGCGCCCCGCCGGACATGTTCAACCAGCAGGGCCAGAACTGGTCGCAGCCGCCGTGGCACCCCGGCCGGCTGGCCGAGTCGGGCTACGTCGCCTACCGGGACATGCTCCGCAGCATCCTGCACCACGCCGGCGGCATCCGGGTGGATCACATTCTGGGTCTGTTCCGCCTGTGGTGGATCCCGGTCGGCGCCGGACCGGGAGAGGGCACCTACGTGCACTACGACCACGAGGCACTCATCGGCATCCTGGCCCTCGAGGCCCAGCGCGCCGGCGCGGTGGTGATCGGCGAAGACCTCGGCGTCTTCGAGCCCTGGGTGCGCGACTACCTCGCCGAACGCGGCATCTTCGGAACCTCGATCCTCTGGTTCGAACGAGACAACGGCGTGCCGCTGGCCCCCGAACGGTACCGCCAGGCCTGCCTGACCAGTGTGAACACCCACGATCTGCCTCCGACGGCCGGCTATCTCGCCGGCGACCACGTGGCCCTGCGCGAGTCGCTCGGTCTGCTCGGGCGATCGGTCGAGGAAGAGCGCACCGCGGACCTTGCCGAGCAGTCCGCCATGCTGGCCGCGCTTCGCAAACGCGGCCTGCTGCCGCCGCTCGGCACCGAGCCAGCCCCGACCGTGCAGAAGACGGTTGAGGCGCTCTACGCGTACACCGCGCTGACGCCCTCGTCGCTCCTTGGCGTGGCTCTGGTGGATGCGGTCGGTGAGCGCCGGACCCAGAACCAGCCCGGGACCTCGAACGAGTACCCGAACTGGCGCATCCCGCTGGCCGGCCCCGACGGAAAGTCCGTGCTCATCGACGACCTGCCCGGCAACGCCCGCTTCGCCGCCCTGGTGGACGCGATCCGCGCCATTGCCTGAAGCGCTTCATCACGCCGAGGAAGATCTTCGCGCTGCTCGGCCCGAACGGCGCCGAGCTGCGGGACCTGCGGGACCTGCCGGCCCCGCGGCCGGGTGTCGTATTCCGTTTCGGGCATTTGAACCGAGGAAGATGGGTCGGATGACCACCCCCCAGAGCACCACCGCCTTTCGAGGCGCGCGCGACCACCTTCTGCAGCTGCGAGACGATCATGCGCGCGCCCAGGCCGAGTTCGAGTGGCCGGATGTGGGGGCGAACTTCAACTGGGCCGTCGACTGGTTCGACGTCATCGCCGCGGGCAACGACAAGACCGCCCTGTGGATCGTGGAGGAGGATGGCCGCGAACTGACGGTGACCTTCAGTGAGATGTCGGCGCGCTCCGACCAGGTGGCCACCTGGCTGATCTCCCGGGGCGTCGGGCACGGCGACCACGTCATGCTGATGCTGGGCAACCAGGTCGAGCTCTGGGAGCTGATGCTCGCCATCATGAAAGTGGGCGCGGTCATCCTGCCCACGTCCACGGTGCTTGCGACCGGCGACCTGGCCGACCGGGTTCTGCGCGGCGGTGTGCAGCACGTCATCGCCAACGCCGGCGACGCCGCCAAGTTCGACGCGGTGCCCGGCGACTTCTCGCGCGTCTGCGTCGGTGCGGCCACCCCCGGCTGGGCCGACTACGCGGATGCCGCGCTCGTCGCGGCCGAGAAGCCCGCCGTGGTCGTGTCCTCCGACGACGCGTCCCTGATCTACTTCACCTCGGGCACCACCAGCAAGCCGAAGATGGTGGTGCACACCCAGACGTCTTATCCCGTGGGGCACCTGACCACCATGTACTGGATCGGACTTTGCCCGGACGACGTGCACCTGGCCATCAGCTCGCCCGGCTGGGGCAAGCACGCCTGGAGCAGCTTCTTCGCCCCGTGGATCGCCGAGGCCACCGTCTTCGTCTACAACTACGCCCGGTTCGACCCGTTCGCCCTCGCCGACCAGCTGCACCGCGCGAAAGTGACCACCTTCTGCGCCCCGCCGACCGTGTGGCGCATGCTGATCCAATCCGACGTCGGCGCCAAGCCGGTAGGCCTGCGCGAGATCCTCTCGGCCGGCGAGCCGCTCAACCCGGAGGTCATCCACCAGATCCAGCGTTCCTGGGGACTCACCATCCGGGATGGCTACGGCCAGACCGAGACCACGGCGATCGTGGGCAACGCCCCGGGTTCCGCACTTCTGGCCGGTTCGATGGGGATGCCCCTGCCGGGCGTCGCGATCACGCTGCTCGACCCCATCACCGGTGAGGAGAGCGACGAGGGCGAGATCTGCCTCGACCTGTCCCGCACCGCGGTCAATCTGATGGCCGGCTACCACGGGGATCCCGAACGCACGTGGGAGGCCGTGCGGGACGGTTACTTCCACACCGGTGATGTCGCCAGCCGCGACGCCGAAGGCTACATCACGTTCATCGGCCGCACCGACGACATCTTCAAGTCCTCCGACTACAAGGTCTCCCCGTTCGAGGTCGAGAGCGTGCTGCTGGAGCACCCGGCCGTGGCCGAGGCGGCCGTCGTGCCCGCGCCCGACGACACCCGGCTGAACATCGCCAAGGCCTACATCGCCCTGGCGGCGGGCTGGGAGTCCAACGGCGAAACGGCGCTCTCGGTGCTGCGCCACGCCCGCACCGGTCTGCCCCCGTACATGCGGGTGCGGCGGGTCGAGTTCTACGAGCTGCCCAAGACCAGTTCCGGTAAGATCCGCCGGGTGGAACTGCGCATGCGCGAGGATGCCGCGGCCGCCGAGAACACCCGGCTCCCCGGTGAGTGGCGCGACGACCAATTCCCCGAGCTCAAGCGCTGACCGGCCGTTCCGGCCGCTCACGGCAATCCGGCGGAGACCTCCAGGACGAGGCCGCGGATGGCCGCGAGCGGGATCGGCAGCCAGGAGGGTCGGTTGCGCGTCTCGTAGACGGCCTCGTAGAGGGCCTTGTCCAGCTCGAACGCGTCGAGCAGGGGCTCCTGACCGGCCAGGCTCTGGCCGGATCGCAGCGTGTAGCCGTCGAGGAACGCGTGCTGGCACGCCGCGGCCCACGCTTCGGCCGACGCCGTCTGGTCGCCGGGCGAGGACCGCTCCACCGTGCCGGCCACATAGGAGAAGGACCGCAGCATCCCGGCGATGTCCTTCAACGGCACATCCGGCTGGGTGCGATCGACGAGGGGGCGCAGCGGTTCGCCCTCGAAATCCACCAGCACCCAGCCGCGGCCGGGGACCTCGAGGGCCTGGCCGAGGTGGAAATCGCCGTGGATGCGCTGCAGCCGGGGCCAGCAAGCCCTCTCCGCCCGCTCGAAGATCGCCTCGACGGCCGTATCGTAGCCGGTCAGGGCGGGCACCTCGGCGGCGGCGCTGCGGTAGCGCTCGCGCATGCGGCCGAGTTCGGCGGCGATGACCGCGGGGGTGGCGTCGTGAGTGGGCATCACGGCGGCCAGGTCGGCATGCACGGCTGCCGTCGCCACGCCCAGCGCCCGCGCCTGTTCGCTGAAGTCCTCCCCGGCCCCGGCAGAGGCCAGGGCGGCCCGCCAGGCATCCGGGGCGCCCGGCAGGAACTCCTGGGCGAAGACGAGATGGCCCGTGAGGGTGACCCGCGGTTGCTCCGGCTCGGTCCACTCGCCGACCACGCAGCCCACCGGTTCCGGCACGAAGTGTGAGCCGGCCCGCGCCAGGGCCGATTGCACGGACACGTCCGGATTCTCGCCGGGATGCAGCATCCGGAACACCTTGCAGATGACGGGACGAGCCGGGCGCCCGGCGGCGTCGACGCAGTCCAGGATGATCGAGGTGTTCGACTGTTCTCCGCGCAGCAGGCGGCCGGCGACAACCCGGGCCGGCCGTTCGGCGGGATCTGCGCTCGAGTGGAGTTCGCCGCGAGCCCGCGCGCCGAGGTTTTCGGGCTCAGGTGAGGAGGCCTGGCGCAGGATGAAACCCAGCAGAGCGCGCCCGTAGGCCGGGTCGGCGGTGCCGTCGTAGACCGCGCTGCCGTCGGCGAGGGTGACGATGAGGCCCTGCCCGCCTGCGGGGAGGGGAGTGGTCCGCTGGGTCAGGGGCAACTGGTAAAGGGTACGGGTCGGGGCTGCGGCATCGAAGACGAGCTCAGTGCGGATGTCCACCTCGGCTTCCTCGCTCGGAAGCACCCAGCGCCCGATGCTGACCAGTCTCGGCACACGGCCCTTGTCGGCGAACCATCGCTGCGTCGCCACCCAGTGGTTGAGGTAATCCGGGAGCGGGATTGCGCGACCGTCGACAGTCATGGCCTCAGCGTACGCCCGCGCCGACGGGAGCCGACAGCAGGGACACCACGACGGTGCCACCCTTCGTCGACTGCTCGCCGATCGGCTCGAAGCCGAGCCGGGAGTGGAACGCCAGCGACCGAGGGTTCGGAGGTGCGATGTTCACTTCGCAGAAGACCTGGCCGACCTCGGCCGCGCGGGCCGCCGCGAAAATCGCGGTGTAGAGCAGGGCGCCGAGACCCTGGTTGCGGGCCTGGTCCGACACCACGATGCGGTCCACGTAAAGGAAGGACTCCGACCGGGCGGAGAACCACCGGTAGTTCTCGCTCGCGTAGTCGGCGTCGACCCCGAACAGCACGGCGAAGCCGAGCACCTCTCCCGGCGCGTCGTCGTGCACGACCGCGAGGGCGTGGCTGCTGGCCGCGAGCAGGGCGGAGAGGCTCGCCTCGTCATGGGCGTTGACGGCAGGCACAGCGGCGTTGTTGAGTCCGAGCACCGGTGCGGCGTCGGCGGGAAGGAGATGGCGGAGCGAATAGGGCATGGGATGACGATAATCCAGGTGCCGCCTACTCGGTGACGCGCCGGCGCATCCCGTTCGCCACCAGGGCCAGGCAGAGCGCGCAGACCACGAACAGAATGCTCAGAAGCACCGGGTAACCGGCCACGGCATTGAGCCAGGCGAAGGCGACCGGCAGCAGGAAGCCGATGTAGGTGAGGCTGTAGTAGACCCCGGTGATGCCCGCCAGGTCGGCCGCCGTGGAGATCTTCTGGATCTCCACGAGCCCGGCCACGATGCTCACACCGTAGGCGGCGCCGAGCACGACGGCCGTGAGGAACGCGAGCACCGGGGACAGCACGATCGCCGTGGCCACGCTGAGACCCACTCCCAGCAGCATCACGGACATCCCGACCATGAGTGCACGCCCATCGGTGACCCGGTTGATCCGAGCCACCTGCGGTTGCACGAGCGCGCCGGTGCCGAGGGTCACGACCGTGAGCAGGGTCGCGTAGGCGAGGTTGAGGCTGCCGAGTTGATCCTGGACCAGAGTGGGCATGATCGCGTAGGCGATGCCGGCGGCGCCGAAGACCCAGGGAGCTGACGGAATGATCACGCGCACGAAGCGGCGGTGTCCGGCCAGCGGAACCGCCAGGTCCTGCCAGAAGGGCCGGTGTGCCCGGTAGCGCGGCACGGTCTCCGGGGCCCTCAGCAGGCGGGGGAGCACAAGCAGGCTGAGCACGATGTGCACGACATAGGGGGAGAGGGTCGGCATCGGCCCCCACTGCGCGAGCACTCCGGCCACCCCGGCCCCGAGCCCGAACCCGACCGTGAGGGTGAGTGAAGGCCGCCGTGCCCCTGCCGTGCGGCCGGCCTGGTTGTCGAACGGCGGGCTGGACAGTTCCTTGAGCCACGCGGTTCCCACCGCCATCGCCACGGCGACGCTCAGCCCCGCCAGCAGGCGCCCGGCGGAGAGCATGATCCCGCTTGAGAATCCCAGACCCAGCAGGATGCTGGCGAGAATTCCCAGGACGACGCCTGCCAGGGTCAGGGGTTTGCGCCCGTAGCGGTCTGAGAGTGCGCCGGCGAGCAGCAGCCCGGGGACCAGGCCCACCACGTAGAAGCCGAGGAAGAGGTCGGCCATGACGACGGAATAGTGCCCGAGCGATTCGTACATGTGCAGGAGGGGCGTGAAGTGGTTCCCACCCCAGGCCATGACGAACAGGGCAGGAGCGGCGAGCCGCCAGGCGGGAACGGTACGGCGGAAAGTCATGGGTCTTTTCTGAAAAGCTGGTGCGGGAAGGTGGGGGACGGTCAGGGCGCCAGCTGCGCGTGATGACCGTCTTCGACGTGCTGGCGCAGAGCGACCTCGTAGGCGAGGGTGTCGCCGCCGCGCAGGTGGTGGGCAAGGATTCGGTGTTCGGCCACCAGACGGTCGAGGTTGCGCGGGTCGCGCAGGGCTGCCCGGTGCACGAGGCGCTCAAGCCTGGGGCCGAGCCGGGTGTAGATCCCGTCGATGACCCGGTTATGCGTCTCGTCGACGATGCGGGCATGGAACCGGTGGTCGGCGCGGGCGAACGTGAGCAGGTCGCCGGCCAGGGCGGCGTCGGACTGGACCCGAATAAGGTCCTGCAGCTCGGCGTCGACGCCCGGGATGTCGTCCGGCCGCTCGCTGAGCAGGGTCACCGCCGTGTTCTCCAGCATGACGCGCACCTGCAGCAGCTCGGCCGTCTCCGTGTCGCCCAGGGCTGTGACGACCGCGCCCTTCTTGGGGAAGAGCGTCAGGAGCCCGTGGGCCTGGAGTTTGAGGAAGGCCTCCCGCACGGGGGTGCGGCTGGTGGAGAGGGCCTCGGCAATTTCGCCCTCGGTGATCAGCGAGCTTGCGGCCAAGGTGCCGGAGATGATGGCGTCGGCGACGGTCGTGTAGATCCGGTCGACGGCGGAGGGGGCCGCGGCGGGGGGCCTGGCGGCTCCGCGGGACATCGGGAGGAAGCTCATGCCTCAACCCTAGTCACTCATGCACCTATCTATAAATGCATCAATGGATGCAACCTTATAAATTTCGCGTTCGGGTGGGTCTGACGCGAGTAGTGTTGGAAAAGAGGGCAAGTCACACGGTGCATCGTTGCATTAGCCGGAGCCTCGTGGTCCTGCTCTCTCGGCCCGACTGCGGGAGAGACACTTTCGCGGAGGGTGTCTCGATCCCACGAGGAGAGCAATCTACATGACAATCACTGAAGGTGTTCGCAGCGGAACGGATGATGCCGGTCGGACTGACTTCGCCTCCGGCCCCTGGCAGGATTCGATCGATCTGCGCGATTTCATCCAGCGCAATTACACCCCCTATCTAGGCGACTCGAGCTTCCTTGTCGGAGCGACCGCACGCACCACGGGAATCTGGGCCAAGCTGTCCGAGATGTTCCCCGAGGAACGCCGTAAAGGCGTCTACGACGTCGACGCCACCACGCCGTCGTCCATTACGGCCCACGCTCCGGGCTACATCGACCAGGCAAACGAGGTAATCGTCGGACTGCAGACGGATGCTCCGCTCAAGCGTGCCATTATGCCTTTCGGCGGGTGGCGCATGGTTGCCACCTCGCTCGAGACCTACGGCTACCCCGTGTCTCCCGAACTTGAAAAAGTCTTCACCGATTACCGCAAGACCCACAACACCGCCGTCTTCGACGTCTACCCTCCCGGGGTCCGTCGTGCACGAAACAGCCACCTGATCACCGGACTGCCCGACGCCTACGGCCGTGGCCGTATCATCGGCGACTACCGCCGTGTCGCCCTCTACGGCGTCGATGCCCTGATCACGGGCAAGAAGAACGATCGCGCCGAGCTCGACATGGAGCCCTCGACCGAGGACATCATTCGCGCCCGTGAGGAAAACTCGGAGCAGATCCGGGCCCTCAAGGAACTCATCCAGATGGCGGCCTCCTACGGCTCCGACATCTCCAAGCCGGCCACCACCGCGCGCGAAGCCGTGCAGTGGCTCTACTTCGCCTACCTCGGCGCCGTCAAGGAACAGAACGGTGCTGCAATGTCGTTCGGCCGCAACGCGGCCTTCCTCGACACCTACATCGAGCGCGAACTCGTCGCCGGCACCCTGACCGAAGAGGGCGCCCAGGAGCTGATCGACGACCTCGTCATCAAGCTGCGCATCGTGCGCTTCCTGCGCACCCCCGAATACGACGAGATCTTCGCCGGCGATCCGACCTGGGTCACCGAGTCGCTCGCCGGCATCGGTGAAGACGGCCGCCCGCTCGTCACCAAGACCACGTTCCGTTTCCTGCAGACGCTCTACAACATCGGCGCAGCGCCCGAGCCGAACCTCACCGTTCTCTGGAGCGACGCTCTGCCCGAGGGCTTCAAGCGTTTCTGTGCGCAGGTGTCGATCGACACCTCGGCCATCCAGTTCGAGTCCGACGAGATCATCCGCGCCGAGATGGGTGACGACGCCGCGATCGCCTGCTGCGTCTCGCCCATGCGCGTCGGCAAGCAGATGCAGTTCTTCGGTGCACGCGTCAACGCCGTCAAGGCGCTGCTGTACTCGATCAACGGTGGAAAAGACGAGGTGTCCGGCAAGCAGGTTGCCCCGGCCACCACGCCGAACGCCGACGAGGTGCTTTCCTACGACACCGTCTTCCCGGCCTACCTGGAAACGCTCGAGTGGCTCGCCGAGACCTACGTCACGGCTTTGAACTGTATTCACTACATGCACGACAAGTATGCCTACGAGCGTCTCGAAATGGCGCTGCACGACAAGGAGATCATCCGCACGATGGCTTGCGGAATCGCCGGCCTGAGTGTGGTCGCCGACTCCCTGTCGGCCATCAAGTACGCCACGGTCCGCCCGGTGCGCGACGAGACCGGCCTGGTCGTCGACTACACGATCGAGGGCGAGTTCCCCCAGTTCGGCAACGATGACGACCGCGTCGACACCATCGCCGTCGACGTGATGGAGCGGTTCATGAAAATGATCCGCAAGCACCCGACCTACCGCGACGCCATCCACACCCAGTCGATCCTGACGATCACGTCCAACGTGGTCTACGGCAAGGCCACCGGCAACACGCCGGATGGTCGCCGCAAGGGCGAGTCGTTCGCTCCGGGTGCCAACCCGATGAACGGCCGCGACACCCACGGGATGCTCGCGTCGGCGCTCAGCGTCGCCAAGCTCCCCTACAGTGAAGCGCAGGACGGCATCTCGCTGACCAACACGGTGGTTCCCAGTGGTCTCGGCCACACCAAGGAAGAGCAGATCACCAGCCTGGTCGGCCTCATCGACGCGTTCACGTCGGCAACCGGTTACCACATCAACGTGAACGTGCTCAACCGCGACACTCTCGAAGACGCCATGGCGCACCCGGAGAACTACCCGCAGCTGACGATTCGCGTGTCCGGCTATGCGGTGAACTTCGTCCGCCTGACCCGCGAGCAGCAGATGGATGTCATCAGCCGCACGTTCCACTCGCACTGATCACTGATATCAACGCGGCGACGCTGAGTAGGACGAGACAATGCCAGCAGTAAACCTCGGTCTGCCCAGCGCCGGCGCGGCGATCGCCCTGGTGGACGGTTCATCCGTGAGTAGTGAACAAGCCGAACTGGCTGAACTCCACCACCTCGAAATGGAGGCGATTCACAACGGATCGGTCGCCAGCGTCCACTCGTGGGAACTGGTCACCGCCGTTGACGGTCCCGGCACGCGAATGACACTCTTCCTTTCCGGGTGTCTGCTGCGCTGCCAGTACTGCCACAACCCGGACACCTGGAAGATGAAGGATGGGTTGCTCACCACGCTGGACGACCTCGTCGCCAGGGTCAAGCGCTATAAGGGCGTCTTCGACTCGACCGGCGGAGGGTTGACCATCTCCGGTGGCGAACCGCTCATGCAGCCTGCCTTTGTGACTCGACTCTTCGAGGAGTGCCACAAGCTCGGCGTGCACACCACCCTGGACACCTCCGGGTTCCTGGGCAAGAGCGCGTCGGACACGCTGCTGGACAACCTCGACCTCGTGCTGCTCGACGTCAAGTCCGGCATCCCCGAGACGTACAAAGAGGTGACCGGCCGAGACCTCGCTCCGACGATCGCATTCGGTGACCGCCTGAGCGAGCGGAACATTCCCGTCTGGGCGCGTTTCGTTCTCGTCCCGGGTCTGACCGACGCCGTCGACAACGTCGACGCCGTCGCCGAGATCGTGTCGCGCTGGCCGAACGTGCAGCGCGTTGAGGTTCTGCCCTTCCACCAGATGGGGGAGGACAAATGGGACCGGCTGAACATTCCATACCCGCTGCACGGCTCTCATCCTCCGGATGAGGCACTGCTGGTGCGGGTGAGGGCCCAGTTCGAGGCGCGGGGCCTGACGGTCTTCTAGACGCGAATCACACTCGAACCAGACGAGGCGTGGCATCTCTACCGGTGCCACGCCTTTTCTGCGCAGTAAGCCAGAGGATGCCTCCTGCCAACCGCAGAAAAGCCGGAGTGGCTCGACTGATCGGCATTTGCGGGCTCGCATTTCTGCTCATCGGAGGGGCTGGGCCTCGTGGTTTTGAGTGCCGTGGCCGGGCTGCTCGTCACCGCGGCCATCACCCCGGTGATCGCGCTCTCTGGTCTCGGTGCCACCAATGCGATCACCGTGTTCGAGAGTCTGCCGGGCTACCTGGACATCGAACCGCTCTCCCAGAAGAGCAACATCTACGCCACCACCCCCGCCCGCGAGATCAAGGAAATGCGCCTCGCAATCGCGGCGGAGAAGAAATTCCCCCAGAACGACATCCTGCGCCAGTACCTCAACATCACCGGTTTCGGCGGCACCGTCTACGGCATCGAGGCCGCGGCGAACTACTACTTCGGCACGACGGCCGCAGAGCTCACCCTGCCGCAGGCCGCAAGCCTGGTGGCGATCGTGAACAACCCGGCCAAGTTTCGCCTCGACAATCCCGGCAGTGAGACCAACGGCTACGCAGTCAACAAGGCACGCCGGGACTACATCCTGCGCGAGATGGTCGAGCACGAGAAGATCACCGCAGCGGAATTCCAGGCTGCCGTGGCCACACCGGTTCAACCGGCCATCCAGGAGCCGAGCACCGGCTGCCAGACCGCCGGGGGCAGCGCCTACTTCTGCGACTACGTGACGCACCTGCTCCGGAACGACCCGGCGTTCGGGGAGGACGACGGGAAGCGCCTGCAGAACTCCCGGCGCGGCGGCTACGCCGTGTACACCATCCTGGACCTCGACCTCCAGTTGGCGGCGGAAGCGACCCTGGCGGCCAATGTGCCGATGGAGTACCCCGGCAAGGACGTGGGCAGCGTCATCACGAGCGTGCAGGCCACCAGCGCCGCCTACAACGGGGTCAACTAGACACCGACTATGCCGAGGGTGGTTCGAGCGGGTTCCAGCCGGGGTCGACCTACAGGCCTTCACCCTGGCGGAATGGCTGAAGACGGGCCACCGGCCGGACGAGCGCGTCGACTCGGCGCGGAAGGCCAACTGGGGCACGTTCAACGACAGTTGTCGGGGGCCGCAGAACTATGTTTTTCAGAACTGGAACCCGAGAAACGACGCCGGGGAGAGCGGCGGAAACTACAGCGCGCTCGAGTCCACCCTCGGCTCGATCAATACGGGCTTCATCGGGATGGCGAAGAAACTGGACCTGTGCGGCATCCGTCAGACGGCCGAGGCTTTCGGAGTGCATCGCGCCGACGGCAGCCCGCTCGTGCAGACCGCGGCGGCCGTGATCGAACGAATGAGGTGGCTCCGCTGACCATGGCCGGTGCCTTCGCAGGCATGGTCTACGCGACGCGTCGGGTGATGACCGACAACACGGCTCAGCAGTCATGGGGTGCCACCACGCCCCGGGTGCCTCTGATCGGCAAGACCGGTACCACGGACGGAGGCAAGGACACCTGGATGGTCGGGGCCAGCTCGAAGGTGGCGACCGTCGCCGCCGTCGTCAGCGTCACCGGGGAGGCCTGGCAGCTCGACGGACAATTCCGACGACTAGGAAATTCCGGAACCGGAACCGGAACCGGAACCGGTGACGGAACCGGAACCGGTGACGGTGACGGCGACGAGCGCTTCGTTGTGCCTGAGGAAGCTCGGCTTCCAGGGTGGGTCGAAGCGGGCGAAATAGGGTCGGCCTGCGAGCAGGAGACCCTCGCGGCGCACCGCGTCGACGAGGAGGGTGCCGTTCTGCGCGAACCTTTCCTCGCTCCAGCCGCCGCTGAAGCGGCGGGCGGCGACCGTGCGCTCGGGGACCTCCTTCGTGCTGACCTGCGCGTTGCGGGGCACGGGCACCTCCGCGGGCGGCATCCCGTCGGGGAGGACGAAGCTGACGGTGTGGCTCTGCGGGGTCGTGGTCTCCTGGATCACGGGCGCGGTCATCGCGAGGCGTGTCGAGGTCTGGTTGTTGCCGCTGATGTATTGGAAGAGCGGCCCGAAGCCGCGGTTGCCGGCCGCGGAGAAGTCCCCGGCCACCTCCACCTGCACCAGCACGGTGCGGGGATAGTGACGCAGTTCGAAGTCGGCGTACTGACGAAGCACGTCGTAGCGCTGTTTCTCGGTCATGGACAACAGTGTAGGCGCGGGTCAGGCGGTGCGTCGGGGCCATAGATGGTGCACATTCGTGGTCGCCATGGCCGCCAGGTCCTCGGCCAGTTCGTCGGCCAGGTCGTGGGCGCGGTCGGCGTTCCGGGCGGCCGCCTCGCCCGCGTGACGCAGCTTGACCCGGCGGGCGACATCCGTGAGATCCCACAGGTTCTCGCCCGTGACGGAGACGCCCTTCGCGCCGGACCGACGGGTGCGGCCGCGCACCAGCAGCTGGCCGGTGTGGAACACCGGGCCGCCGATGCGCTCCTGGGCGTCGTGGAAGAACACGACGTTCGAGACCGGTCCGGTGCCGTCGTCGAGGCTGACGAAGACCACCCGGCGCCCGTTTCGCATCGGCGGCGTGTTCGTGGCTCGGCGCACCCCGGCCAGGAGCACCTCGGTGCCGCCGGGCAGGTTGATCAGCTCGGAGGCCGGCGTAACGCCCAGCTCCGTGAACAGCGGGTAGAACCGGGCCATCTGGTGCCCGGACACCGCCAGGCCCAGATCCCTGAGTTCGAGGTCGGTCTGGCTGCGGCCGCGCAGCTCGAGCGAGGTCACCGCGTTGAACCGGGACCCCTCGTATTCGAGCACCGGCAGAGGCACGTCGAAGGCGAGCTGGTCGTCGTGGATGGTGACCGCTGTGCCGCGGAGAGACTGGATGTGGGCGAGCAGCTCGTGCCGACGGGTGCGGTCGTACCCGATGAAGCTGTCGAGCGCTCCCACCCGGGCGAGCGCCTCGAACGTGCTGCGCCGCGGGCGCACCCGGTCCCGGAAGTCCTGCAGCGAGGTGAACGGCTGGTGGCGCACGATGCGGGCGCGTTCGGCGGCCGTGCAGCCGGAGAGTTCCGGCAGGGCGAGACGGATGCCGCGCCGGCCGCCGTCGGACTGCTCGCCGTCGATCTGCTCCACCCGGTAGTCGAGGGCGCTGTGTTGCACGTCCAGGCCCAGTACCGGCACGCCGAGCAGCCGAGCCTCGGCCACGATCAGGTCTTTCGGCCACATACCGGGGGCGTGGGTGAGGAGTCCGGCCAGGAACACCGCGGGGTGGTGGGTCTTGAGCCAGGCGGACTGGTAGGTGGGCAGGGCGAACGCCGCCCCGTGCGCCTTGGCGAAACCGAAACTGCCGAACCCGGCGAGCACCGTCCAGGCGCGGTCGATCACGGCGGGGGTGAACCCGCGCTCGAGGGCACGCATCCGCACGTACTCCTCGATCCGGGGAAGCTGCTCCGGTTTGCCAAGGTGGCGGCGGAAGACATCCGCTCGGCCGAGCCCGCAGCCGGTGAGTTCGTCGAACAGGCGCATCACCTGCTCGTGGAAGATCACCACACCCTGCGTCTCTCGGAGGAACGGCTCGAACCGAGGGTGGATGTAGTCGGGCATCACCTCCCCATGCCGGGCCTGAAGGTATTTCAGGGGCATGTTGTTCTGCATCGGCCCGGGCCGGAACAGGGAGATCTCCACGGTGAGGTCGTTGAACACCTCGGGCTGCAGCTTGCCGACCAGCTCCATCTGGCCGGGAGATTCGATCTGGAAGATGCCGAGGGTGCGAGTGGAGCGGATCAGTTCGAAGGTGTCCGGGTCGTTCAGTGGGATTCGGTCGAGGTCAATGGTCTCGCCCGACAATCGGTGATGTTCCTCGACGGCGTGGGCCATGGCCGACTGCATGCGCACACCGAGGATGTCCAGCTTGATCAGGCCCATCGGGTCCATGTCGTGCTTGTCGAACTGGGACATGGGCAGCCCCATGCCGGATGCCTGCACCGGGGTGCGGTCGAGCAGGGAGGCGTCGGAGAGGATGACGCCGCAGGGGTGCACGGAGATGTGCCGGGGAAGCCGGTCGAGTTTGGCGGTCAGGTCGACCAGCAGGTCGAGCTGCGAGGAGGCGCGCACCTCGGCGGCCAACGGCTCGAGCTCGGGCTTCTCGGCCAGGGCGCGGCGGAAGTCGCGCGCGTTGAAGCGCCACATCTGCTTGGCCACCGCGGCCACCTGCTCGTGATTCATGCCGAGGGCCAGGCCGGCGTCGCGCACGGCCCCGCGGCCGCGGTAGGCGTTCGTCATGGACATCAGCGACACCCGATCGCTGCCGAAGGTGTCGAAGAGCGTGCGATAGACGTCGTGCCTTCTGGCGGACTCGACGTCGAGGTCGATGTCGGGCAGGGTCTGCCGCTCGGGGGAGAGGAACCGCTCCCAGAGCAGCCCGTTGGAGATGGGCTCGACGGAGGAGGTGTGCAGGGCGTAGTTGAGCACCGAGCCCACCCCGGACCCGCGCGCCTGGATGCGGATGCCCATCTCCCGGATGATGTCCGCCACCCGGGCGACGGTGAGGAAGTAGCCGGCGAAACCGAGGTGCTCCACCGTCTTCAGCTCGTGCACGAGACGTGCGTGCGCAGCATCCGCCAGCGACCGGCCCGCCGGCGACGTGACGGGGTAGCGGTCGTCGATGCCGGCCCGGGCCCGGGCGTGCAGCTCGGTCAGCGGGTCGCCGCTGACGCCGATGATGCGTGCCTCCGGCATGCGCGGGTGACCCAGGCCGATGTCGGAGTCCGGGTCGAGGCTGCACCGCTCGGCAAGCTGCTCGGTGTCGCGGAACAGTCGGTCGACGGCGCCGTCGTCGTGCAGCCCGGCGTCGACGACCATGCGCGCCACCTGCCTCATGGCGACTTCGGGTTTCAGCCAGGCCTGGCCGTTGGTCTGCAGCTGCTCCAGGTTCGCCAGCGCCGTCAGGGTGCGGGCCGCGTCGGCCAGGTCGGCGGTGACGGCCTCGTCGGGGGTGCCGTAGCGCACGGCGTTGGTGAGCACGGCGGGCAGCGCGGCGTGCTCGAAGAGGGCGAGCATGCGGGTGGCCGGCGTCACGCTGCCGGGAGTCCCCGGCGCCGCCAGATGGCAGACGATTTCACCCACCACCGACTGCGGCGGCAGGGCGCGCAGCCACGCGGTGAGGCAGGCCCCGGCCGCGTCGGTGTCGCGGCGCTCGACCGATTGGCCCACATCGGAGGTAGGGCCGAGCAGCACGGTGAGGCAGCGCAGTCCGGCCAGCTCGGCGAGGTGCGAGCGGGCGATGCTGGGGCGCCCCGACGCGCTGTGCGCGGCGCTGTTGTGGGCGGCGCTGACCGCGCGGCAGAGGGCCGCATAGCCACGACCGTTCATATCACCATGGGCGAGCACCACGATCCGGCCCAACGGATGCCCGTCGTCGTCGTGCACCGCGAGGTCGGCGCCCAGCCCCGGCCGGATGCCCGCGGCCGCGCAGGCGCGCACGTGCTTGACCGCGCCGTAGAGACCGTCCCGGTCGGTGAGGGCCAGGAAGGAGCCGTTCTGCGCCTGCGTCTGCTCCACCAGCGCCTGGGGGAGAGTAACGCCGAAGTGCGTGGAGTAGGCGCTCGCGACGTGGAGGTGTGCGAACATGTGTGTACTCCTCTGGCGGGCAGGTCGATGGGTGATAGATAGAACAAATGTTCGATGTAGGGAGTGTACGTCACACGGCCGACACGCGCTACCGGCAGTCTGGCTAGGCTAGGTGGCTCAGCCGTCGTTCGCCTCGTTTGGAGATCCCCATGACCACGCCCACTTCGTCCTGGACGGACTATCTCGGCCGTGCCGCCATCCGCTCCGGTCAGGCCCTGCTGGTCCTCGCCCTGCTGGTGGTGGCCATCTACGGGATCACGCAGCTCAAGCTGGTCTTCACCCCGCTCCTGATCGCCCTGATCGTGGCGTCGGCGCTGCGCCCCTTCATGCGGTTCCTGCTGGCCCGGGGGGCGAACGAATCCCTTGCCGCGGCGATCACCCTGATCTTGAGCGTCGCGGTCTTCGGTGGCGTCGTCACCCTCGTGGTGTTCGGCATCCGTGGCGAGTGGGACACCCTCTTCACCTCGGCCAGCGAGGGGCTCGACAGCCTGCAGGAACTGCTCACCAGCGGCACGCTGCCGATCGATTCCGCTCAGATCGATTCGGTGCGCGAGTCGGTCATCGACTTCGCCACCAGCAGCCAGTTCGGGTCCGGGGCCCTGGTCGGGGTCTCCGTGGCCGCCGAGATCGTGGCCGGCGTGGTGCTCGGCCTCGTCGTGCTCTTCTATTTCCTGAAGGACGGCCCCCGCATTTGGAGCTTCCTCATCCAGCCGCTCGCCGGCAAGCGGCTCGAGCGGGCCGTACGCGTCGGCGTGAGCAGCGTCGAGGTATTCGGCAACTACGTGCGCGGCACGGCGATCGTCGCGTTCGTCGACGCCCTGTTCATCGGGATCGGACTGTGGATCCTGCAGGTTCCGCTGGCGCTGCCGCTCGCCGTCATCGTCTTCGTCGGCGCCTTCATCCCCATCGTCGGGGCGACGGCCGCCGGCATCCTGGCCGCACTGGTGGCCCTCGTCACGAACGACCTGACCACCGCCATCATCGTGGTCGCGATCGTGGTCGCAGTCAACCAGCTCGAGGGCAACTTCCTGTCCCCGGTGGTGCTCGGCAAGTCACTGCGCCTGCACGGCCTGGTGATCCTGCTGGCACTGACGGCCGGCACGATCCTGGGCGGCATCGTCGGCGCGGTCATCTCGGTGCCGATCGCCGCCGTGGGCTGGGCCGTCATCAAGGCCTGGAACGTTCCCACGCCGCCGGTTCCGGTAACGCCGGTTCCGGTGCCGCCGGTCGCGCCGGTTGAATCGGCCCCGCCTGCCCCGCCTGCCCCGCCTGCCCCGCCGCTCGGGGCGGCCGGCGCGAAACCCTAGCCGATGCGCGCCAGGTTCGGTGTTGAACCAATTCGACGGAGATTCTCGTTCACAACTGCCTTTTCGGAGTTTTCAGGGCCGATTCGGGCAGAATCTCCGTCGAATTCGTTCGGGCGAGCGGTGATCAGCTGAAGGCGGAGATGCCGGTCACGGCCCGGCCGACCAACAGCGCGTTGATCTCGTAGCTGCCCTCGTAGGAGTAGATCGCCTCGGCGTCGGCGAAGATCTTGGCCATCTCGTACCGGGTGCTGATGCCGTTGCCGCCGAGCAGACCGCGGCCCAGGGCCACCGTTTCGCGCATCCGGGTCGTGCAGGTCGCCTTCGCGAGGGCCGCCTGGTCCATCGTGAGCCGCCCGCTCTCCTGCAGTCGCGCCATCTGCACCATCAGCGACAGCGACAGGGTGGCGTTGCCGATCATGCGGGAGAGCTGCTCCTGCGCCAGCTGGAAGGATGCGATGGGCATGCCGAACTGGCGCCGCTCCAATGCATAGGCGCGGGCCACGTCGAAGGCGGCGAGCTGCTGGCCGACCGCCTGCCACGACACCCAGATCCGCGAGTTCCGGAGCAGCACGTTCGTGTCCTGAAAGCTCCGGCTGCCCGGCAGCCAGTTCGTGTACGGGATCCGCACCTCCGTGAGGGTGATGTCGGCGTTCTGCACGATCCGCACCGCGATCTTGTTCTCGATCGGGGTGGCCGTGAACCCGGGCCGCTCCGTCTCGACGATGAATCCCTTGATCTGCCCGTCCGCGGTGTCCCGGGCCCAGACCAGCACGTAGTCGGCCATGGCGCCGTTGCCGATCCAGCGTTTGGTGCCGTTGAGCACCCACTCGTCGCCGCTGCGGGTGGCCGTGGTCTCCATCATGCGGGAGATGTCGGAGCCGTGATCCGGTTCCGTCAGGGCGAAGGCCCCGATCTTATCCAGGGCCAGGAGGCCCGGCAGCAGACGTTCCCGCTGCTCGGGTGAGCCGAGCTCGTCGATGGCGGCGGCGAACAGCTCGTGGTGCACGCCGTAGAACGTGGAGATCGAGGTGTCGGCCCGGGTCAGCTCCATCTGCAGCAGCCCCGTGAGCAGATGGCTGGTCGCGGCAGCACCGGTCGCGGCGAGGTTCTGCGCGGCGAGGCGGGGCAGCAGCTCGAACGGGAACGCGGCGCGGTTCCAGTAGTCCACGGCGAGAGGGCGCACCTCGGCCTGATAGAACGATCGCGCCGCGGCCAGCCGCGCGCGCTCACCCGGGGTGAGCAGATCGGTGACGAAGATCAGGTCGGCGTCGACGTAGGGCACCTCGCCCAGCCCGAGCCCCATTCCGAGCCCCAGCTCGAGCCCCAATCCGAGCCCCAGCTCGAGCCCCAATCCGAGCCCCAGCTCCTGCGCGCCGAGCGGCGCGAAGAACGCGACGACGGATGCCTCCGTCACCTCGCCGAGGCCGGCCGGCGACCACCGGGGGCTGCGGTCCTTGTCGATCACCTGGGCCCGGATGCCCTCCTGCAGCTCGCTCCGCTGCAGGAAACGGAGCGTCACCCGGTACTCCTGATCGAGCGCCTCGTCGAGGCTCGGGAGCCGCCGGGCCCGGCGCAGCGAGGCCAGGGTGACCGCGAGTGCGGTCGGCGACCTCGTGAGGATGAGGGCGGCGGCGTCGCGGGCGGCTTCCACCGGGGAACGCCGCAGGGCGGCGACGATCTCGCCCACGTCATCGGACGCGTAGCACTCGTCGATCCAGTGCCGCTGGGCGAGGAGGACGGAGGCCGGGGGAGTCTCGGCCAGGGCGCGCACCGCCTCGGCCGCGTCGGTCTCGGCCAGGGTGCGGGCCAGGGCAGGGAGCCGGTCGCTCGGCACGAAGTGGTCGGCCAGGCCCAGTGCGATGGCGTCGGACCCGGAGACCAGGGCGGCGGTCAGGGCGAGGTGGGTGCCGAGCTCACCGGGGGCATGGGACAACAGCCAGCTTCCGCCGACGTCGGGTACGAAGCCGATCGCGGTCTCCGGCATCCCCAGCCGCGTGCGCTCGGTCACGATCCGGGTGTTCGCATGGCCGGAGACGCCGACCCCGCCGCCGAGAACGACGCCGTCCATCACGGCCAGGTACGGTTTGGCGAACCGGTGGATCTGCGCGTTCAGATGGTACTCGTCGGCGAAGAACCGGGCGGCCTCGGCGTCAGCGTCCGCTCGATCGTCCGCGCCGGCGTCCGCACTGCGGTAGATCGCCACGATGTCGCCCCCGGCGCAGAGGCCCCGGCCGCCGCTACCGGTCAGCAGAACGGTCTCGACCTGACCGTCGACGGCCCAGTCGGTCAGCACCGCGGACATCCGTCGGATCATCGCGTGGGTCAGGGCGTTCAGGGCCGCCGGGCGGTTCAGGATGATCTGGGCGAGCCGCCCGTCGCGGCGCAGCAGAATGTCCGGCCGGTCATCCATGAGCTCGAGCATGGACCCCACGCTACCGGCACGGACTCAGATCGTTCGGAAGCGACTCCGCAGCGACTCAGAAGCGGGCGAGCTGCTCCGCCTTGTTGGCGTCGAATTCGGCGTCGGTGACGGTCCCCGCGGCGCGCCGGCCCGGGCGATGGCCATGGCGAGTTTGATCGTGAGCACATTCGCGTTGACGTCGCGGGCGCGGCCTCGCTGGCGGCCCGGCTCGACGTGGACCCGGAACGGATGCGCAGCAACCTCGACCTCACCGACGGCCTGGTGTTCAGCGAACGGGTGACCACCCTGCTCGCGGAGGCCCTCGGCAAGGCCGCCGCGTTCGCCCTCGTGCAGCGCGCGTCGGAGGAGTGCTACCGCACCAACCGCCCGCTGCGGGTGGTGCTCTCCGCCCTGATCACCGCGGGGGGACATCCCGAGGAGCTCCGATCGCGGGCCTGGCCCGCGTTCGATGACGACCTCAGCCTCAGGCAGACGGACGCCGGAATCGACCGGGTGCTCGCCCGGTACCTCGAATCCACCGCGAGCAAGGGGACCTCACTATGACCCAGCCCATTATCCGCGGCACGGTCACGCCGGCACCGGCACCGGCCGTCGGCGCGCTACCCCTGCTCGTGCTCGGCCCGTCGCTGAGGTCGCCGACGCGGTGATCACCCTGGTCGACTCGGTCGGCGGGGGAGCCTTCCACTACGCCGGGGTGTCGTTCGGCGGCGCTGTCGGACTCGAACTGGCCCTGCACCACCCCGGAGACGGCGGATTTCCAGGACTTCATCACCCGCTATGCCTGGGGGGAGATCTGGACCAGGCCCGGCCTCGATCGGCGCACCCGCAGCTTCCTGACCCTGGCCTGCCTGGTGACCGGCGGCCACGAACATGAACCGGGCATGCACGTGCGCGCGGCCCTGACCCATGGGCTGACCCGCGCGGAGATCATCGAGGCCATCCTGCACACCGCGATCTACGCGGGGGTGCCGGCGGCGAATTCCGCTCTGGCGGTGGCACGCGATACCTTCAAGACGATCGACATCGGCACCACGAACTGAAGCTGAAGGACCACTCCATGGACAAGACGTACTCCTCCGCCGCGGCTGCCGTCGCCGACATCCCGGATGGGGCCTCCCTCGCCGTCGGCGGCTTCGGCCTGGTCGGCGTCCCGATCCTGCTGATCCGGGCGCTCCTGGCCCAGGGCACCACCGACCTCCGGGTCGCATCCAACAACTGCGGCGTCGACGGCTGGGGGCTCGGCGAACTGCTGCGGGAAGGGCGGATCAGCCGGGTGATCGCCTCCTACATCGGCGAGAACAAGGACTTCGCCCGCCGCTATCTCGGCGGTGACATCGAGGTGGAACTGACCCCGCAGGGCACCCTGGCCGAGCGGCTCCGGGCCGGCGGCAGCGGAATCCCCGCCTTCTACACCGCCAGCGGCGTCGGCACCATGGTCGCCGAGGGCGGGCTGCCCTGGCGCTACGGGCCGGATGGGTCGGTGACGGTGTCGTCGCCGCCCAAGGAGACCCGCACCTTCGCGTCGCTCCGCGGCGGGGAGAAGGAGTACGTGCTCGAGGAGGCCATCGTCACCGACTTCGCCCTCGTTCGCGCGGCGAAGGGCGACCGGCACGGCAACCTCGTGTTCGAGAAGTCGGCCCGCAATTTCAACCCGGTCGCCGGCATGGCCGGTCGCATCACCATCGCCGAGGTCGACGAGCTGGTCGAGCCGGGGGAGCTCGATCCGGATGCCATCCACCTCGCCGGTATCTACGTGCACCGCATCGTGGCGCTCTCCGGCGCCGAGGCCGCCGACCTGCCGATCGAGAAGACCACCACCCGGCCGCGGCCCGTCGCATCCGTCGTATCCGTCGCATCCGTCGCAAAGGACAGCTGATCATGCCGTTGACCCGCAATGAAATGGCCGCGCGCGCCGCGCAGGAGCTCACCCCCGACAGCTATGTCAACCTCGGGATCGGGCTGCCCACGCTGATCCCCAACTTCCTGCCGGAGGGGGTGAACGTCATCCTGCATTCCGAGAACGGGGTGCTCGGGGTGGGACCGTACCCGTGGGAGGGCGAGGAGGACCCGAAGCTGATCAACGCCGGCAAGGAGACCATCACGGTCAACCCCGGTGCCAGCTACTTCGACTCCGCGCAGAGCTTCGGCATGATCCGCGGTGGAATGATCGATGTGGCCGTGCTTGGCGCGATGCAGGTCTCCGCCACCGGCGACATCGCCAACTGGGCCGTGCCCGGCAAGATGATCAAGGGTATGGGCGGTGCGATGGACCTCGTGCACGGCGCCGACACCGTGATCGTCGTGATGGAGCACACCGCGAAGAACGGCGACTTCAAGGTTGTGAACGAGTGCGGCCTGCCGCTGACCGGCAAGCGCGTCGTGACCCGCATCATCACCGACCTGGCCGTGATCGACGTGACGCCGGAGGGTCTTCTGCTGCGCGAGATCGCGCCGGGACTCACCGTGGCCGAGGTGCAGGCCGTCACCGAGGTGCCGCTGCTCGTGCCGGGGAAGCCGACCGTCATCCACACGCTCCTCTCCGCTCCGAACACGGTGGCCGCGTCGTGAGAGACGTCGTCATCTGCGAACCGCTACGCACCCCGATCGGCCGGTTCGGCGGCGTCTTCAGGGCGGTCGCGCCGGCCGACCTGACGCGGCCGTGATCACGGCGCTGATCGAACGCACCGGAGTCAACGGGGCCGTGGTCGACGACGCGATCCTCGGCCAGGGCTATCCCACCGCGGAGGCCGCCTCCGTGGCGCGCGTCGCCGCACTGAACGCCGGCCTGCCCGTGACGGTCGGCGGCGTGCAGGTGGACCGGCGATGCGGCTCAGGGCTACAGGCCATCCTCGACGCGGCTATTCAGGTGCAGACCGGTGTCAGCGACGTCGTCGTCGCCGGCGGGGTCGAATCGATGAGCCAGGCCCCGTTCTACACCGTCGACTCCCGCTTCGGTGTGGGCGGCGGCGCCGGAATCCTGCTCCGGGACGCGCTCAGCCGCGGCGCGAGATCGCCGGCGGGCGCCGCCACCCGGTACCCGGCGGCATGCTCGCTACCGATGAGAACCTGCGCCGCGAGTACGGCATCGGCCGCACCGAACAGGACGACCTGGCTCTCCGGTCGCAGGCGCGGGCATCCGTCGCCGTGGCCGATGGCCGGTTCGACGACGAAATCGTGCCGGTCACGGTGCCGGGCCGCACGGGCCCCGTCGTGGTCTCCGCCGACGAGACTCCGCGAGCCGACAGCAGCCTGACGGCTCTGGCCGGTCTCCGCCCGATCCTGCTAGGGACGGACGCCGACGCCACCGTCAACGCCAAAAACGCCAGCGGCCAGAACGACGCCGCGGCCGCGTGCATCGTGACTACCCCGGAACGGGCGGCCGAGGTCGGGCTGACCCACTGGTGCGGCTGGTCACATGGGCGCGCATCGGCGGCGGCCAGGGACTCGCCGCCATCTTCGAGCGGGTGTAGGGAGCCTGTCTCGCGCACGGGTTAGGCGCCCGAGCCCCGATGGGGCAAACTGGTGGAGAGCATTGGGGGATGCCATCACCAAGCCCACCACCCGTCGTCGTGCGCTGCTCGCACTCGGCGTCGCCGCAGCCGTCGTGCTGAGCGGCTGCACCGCGGGCCGGAACAGCGTCGACCAGAACAGCACGCCGATCGCGGCGGACATCGCCGGGCAGCTGGACGCGGCCGTGGGCGAGGCGATGGCGCTATCGGGTTCCTCCGGCGCTCTGGTCGGGGTCTGGTCCGCCGCCGGCGAATGGACCGTCGCGCACGGCACGACGGAAATCGGCGGTTCCGCCCCGATGACCAGCGGGATGCACTTCCGCATCGGCACCAACACCACGGCCATGACCTGCACGGTGCTGCTCCGGTTGGTCGACGAGGGAACCGTGACGCTCGACGACCCGGTCTCCACCTACCTGCCCCGCCTCGTCGGTGTGGCGGGCGTGACGCTCGGCCAGCTCTGCCAGGGCACTTCGGGGCTTGGGTCCTACAGTCCCGTTCTGGCCGGGGAGTTCGTGCACAACCCCCTGCGCACCTGGCCGGCGATGGAACTCGTCTCCCAGGGGCTGGCTACGCCCCGAACCGGTGCTCCGGGCAGCGTGTGGGGTCCCTCAAACACTGGAATCGTGCTGCTCGGGATGGCGCTCGAGCGGGCCACGGGCCGGCAGTGGTCGGCGCTCTACGATGAGCACATCTTCCATCCGCTCGGACTGCACGACACCTCATATCCTCACGCCGGCGATGTGGACCTCCCCACACCACACTCGCACGGCTACGCTGCCGCGGTGGGCGCCGACGGTCCGGTGTGCACGGCCATCACCGACAACACCCTGCTCTCCAATTCGATGAGCGGCGTGGCGGGCGGTGTCGTTTCGACGCTGGCCGACATGAGGACCTGGGCAGGCGCTCTCGCCGCGGGTGGTCTCTTGTCCGAGTCGTCGGCGAACGCCCAGTGGGACACCGTGAACGAAGACGTGACGACGCCGTCGTGGCAGCGCTACGGCCTCGGCGCGGAGCAGGTCGGGCCCCTTCGCGGGCGCACCGGATCGATCCCCGGATTCATCTCGGCGACCCTGGCGGATCCGGACCAGACCATGACCGTTGTGGTCATGCTGAACAACTCGAGCGCGGGTGACCAGTTCGCCCTGACACTGGCCCGTCAGCTGGCCGCCATCATCGCCGAGGCGCCGGCTGGGCGCGGGAACGAACCGTCGGTTGCGCTGCCCTGGACGGTTGCGCAGACCCGAGCCGAACTGGCTGCCGAGGCGGCCTGCCCGACTGTGGCAGAGATCGTCGGTTAGCTGAGTGGGCCGTAACCGTTCGGTGGTGTCGCTCGCCGTGCCCGCCGCGCGCCGCGGAACGGGGATGACCCTCGGTCGAGGTCGCAAGAGCCCGTGGACAGGCAGGCCACGCAGCGTGTGCGGTGGATCAGCTCGAGACCCCTGGCAGCCACCACGAGAATACGACCCGCGAGAGGGGCCGAACAAGACTCCGAGGCTGCTCAGCGGGCCTCGGCCTCAGATTTTTCAGCCCTCGATGCTCCGGGAACAGTGGAGTACGTTTCTCGTTCCGCTTCCGCGCGTAATCTGAATGTGTGAATTCAGCAGGAACGACTGACCGAAGCGGCGTGAATGAGAACGACGCGAACCCTGGCGAGGGTGCCGTCAACCAGGTGGCCACGGCGCCGCTCGACCTGGCCGCGCACGTTGCGGCCGTGTCGACCGGATCCTGCGGGGCCGTCGTGACCTTCATCGGCCAGGTGCGCGACCACGACCCCGACGCCGCCGGGCAGGTGACCGGCCTCGATTACAGCGCGCATCCGGATGCCGGCCGCATCCTGTCCGAGATCGTCGCCCGGTACTCCCGCGAGTACCCGCAGGTGAACCTGTCGGTCAGCCACCGCATCGGCCACCTCGACGTGGGCGACCTGGCCCTGGTCGCGGCCGCGGCCAGCGCCCACCGCGCCGTCGCATTCGAAGCCTGCGAACGCCTGGTGGAGACCGTCAAGCTCGAGGTGCCGATCTGGAAGAAGCAGTACGAGGTCGACGGGTCCACCGCCTGGGTGGGCCTGACCTGACCGGACCCGACGTGACCTGACGTGATCCGACCTGGTCTGATTCCGGAATAATTAACCGGACGTGTATCCTGTTTATTAGCGGCCGGCTCGGTCGTTCCACCGAGGAGGATGCATCCTATGACCGCCGAACCCATCACCCTGAGCAGCGCACACACCTGCAACTGCAACCATGACGACGCCGAGACCATCGTGCTCGACGGTCGCACCATCCCGCACGCGGTTCGCCACGCGGCCATTTTCGGCGCCCTGGAGGCCATCCAGCTCGGCTTCTCGCTGGACCTGATCGCCCCGCACGACCCGCTGCCCCTGCTGGCGCAGCTCGAGCAGGCACGCCCGGGAGCGTTCACCGTGTCGTACGTGGAGCGTGGCCCGGACGCCTGGCGCATCCGCTTCACCCGCGCCGCCTAGTCTCCCGGGATTCGACACCACCGTGCACGGCAACGGGCGACTGGCGTTTCTGCTGCTCGGCGGCCTCTCTCTGCTGGCCGGGCTCGACGGTGCGCTGCTCCTGCTGGGTTTCCCGGCGCCGGTCGTGACCGCGCGCCTGGCGGATGTGCACGGACCCCTGATGGTCTTCGGGTTCGTGGGAACCGTCGTCGTGCTCGAGCGGGCCGTCGCCGTGCGCCGGAACTGGGCCTACCTGTCGCCGGGGCTGCTGGGCCTCGGCGGCCTGTCACTCGTGTCGCCGCTTCCCCTGGTGGTCGGCCAGCTTGCCCTTGTGGCCGGGTCGGCCGTGTTGCTGGCCATCTACCGGGCGATCTGGCTCCGGCAGCCGTCGACGTCCGCCGCGGTGCAGGCGCTCGGTGCCCTGCTCGGTCTCACGGCCACCGTGCTGTGGCTCGGCGGCGTGCCCGTGCCTGTCCTGGTGCCCGCGATGACGCTCTACCTGGTGCTCACGATCGCCGGTGAGCGGCTCGAACTCGCGCGCATCTCGCCCTCCGTCGACCACCGCGCCGAAATGCGGATGCTGGCCGCCGGCCTGTTCCTGACCCTCGGCACGGTCGTCGCTCTCGTCTGGCCCCGGGTGGGCTACCCCGTTCTCGGGCTCGGGCTGCTCGGTCTCGTCGCCTGGCTGTTCCGGCACGACGTGGCGACCCGGCTCATCCGCAGCACCGGCCTGCCACGGTACATGGCCGCGTGCCTGCTGGCCGGCTACGGCTGGCTGCTCGTGGTGGGCGTCAGCTGGATCATCGTCGGCTCGAGCTTCTCCGGTCCCGGCTATGACGCCGTGCTGCACGCCGTCTTCCTCGGGTTCGTGATGTCGATGATCATGGCGCACGCCCCGACCATCCTGCCGGCCGTGCTGCGCCGGCCGCTGCCGTACCGGCCGGTGCTCTACCTGCCGGTGCTGCTGCTGCACGTCTCCCTGCTGGTGCGCATCCTTCTCGGTGACGCGCGCGACCTGCCGGCACTGGTGCAGTGGGGCGGCGTGGCCAACATCGTGGCCGTGCTCCTGTTCGTGCTGCTGGCCGTGATCTCGGTGGTGCGCGGCGTGCCGCGGCGCCAGCCAAACACCAAACTGAAAGTCACACCATGAACCGTCGACTGTGGCACCTCATCACCGGGCTCCTGACTCCGGCGTGGCTCCTTCTCACTCTCATCGCCGTGCTCATCCACCGCTTCATCCCGGTCGCGCCGTGGCTCATGGTGCACCTCCTGTTCCTGGGCGCCGTGAGCACCGCGATCCTGGTCTGGAGCCAGCACTTCGCCGACACCCTGCTCCGGCATCCGGCCCCCGGCGGCCGCGTCTCGCTCGGGGCGAGGCTCGGCGCGCACACCCTCGGAGCGGTGCTCGTGATCACCGGCATCGTCGGCGGCTGGTGGCCGGTCGTGCTTGCCGGCGGCATCCTGGTCGGCACGAATGCTCTCGCCCACGCCCTGCTGCTGTTCCGGCAGTCGCGGGGAGCGCTGCCGGGACGGTTCGCACCGCTCGTGCGCTACTACATTGCGGCCGGAATCGCCCTGGCCATCGGTGTGACCCTGGGCGTGCTGATGGCCCGAACCGATATCGATGGTGAGTCCGCGGAGCGGATGTACATCGCCCATGTCGGGTTCAACCTGCTCGGCTGGGTCGGCCTGACCGTGATTAGCACGGTGGCCCTGCTCTGGCCGACTGTGCTGCACGCCCGGGTGCAGACGACGCGCGCCTCCGCCCGCGGAACCCTGCCTCTGTTCCTGGCCGGCCTCGCTGTGCTCGGGATCGGCCTGCTGATCGACCAGCGCCTGGTCGCCGCCGCGGGTGTTCTGCTCTACCTCGTCGGCCTCGGCCTGGTGCTGGTTGAGGCCGTGCGTCTGGCCAGGCAGTCCCCGGCCGTCACCTTCGCCGGTTGGAGCATCGGTGCCGCCCTCACCTGGTTCTTCGCCTGCGTGCTCGGGTTCGGCCTGATCGTGACGTTCGCACCGAGCTGGGTAGCCGCGACCGACCGGCTCGGGCAGCTCGTGCCCGTGTTCGCGGTCGGTTTCGCCGCGCAGATCCTGCTCGGAGCCCTCAGCTACCTGGTGCCGGTCGTGCTCGGCGGCGGACCCTCGGTCTCGAAGGCCACGGCCGCCCTGCTCGATCGTGGCGCCCTGTTCCGGGTCATCGTCGTCAACGTCGGCCTGGTCCTCTATCTGCTGCCGGTGCCCAGCCTGGTGAAGGTCACGGTCTCGCTGCTCGTCGTCGGCACGCTCGCCTCCTTTCTGGTCCTGATGCCGCGGGCGCTGCGGCAGAACCGCCGGCTGCGCCGGGCGACGGATGCGACGGCTCCGCCGGCCCGGCCGGCTCCACCGGTCGCCGCGGCGCAGCCCAGCCGCACCGGCG
>NZ_SOHB01000027.1:0-49261 GCF_004403055.1 Cryobacterium sp. TMT1-19 | reverse complement strand
AGGGACTCATTGCCCAGGATACGGCGGCACCGTACCGAAATGTCAGCGGCGGAGGCGACCCTGGCCGCATCGACCCGGCGGCCGAGGTCTTCGACCGTGCCGAGCACCATCATCGCGTCCGCCTCGCCCAGGAGGGAGAAGGACACCGAGTCCAGCACGGCCGCGGCCAGGTCACGCGCCTGCTGCAGCTGCTGCACGAGGTGTGCACGGGGTGCCTGCGCGAGGGGTGCCTGCGCGAGGGAAGGCACCGCCTGCGGTGAGGCGGTGGGGTGGTGCGGAGTGGGGGCTCCAGCCATACCTCAATAGTAGACGTATACGAATGTGCAGTCAAGAGGTTCTGCACGAGTATAGAAAGTATTTCGGTCGGCGCGGTGCCGTGGTGTTGCCGACCACGTGCATCCGTCGGTCGCGCCTCAGGCACCCGGGCCCCTAACGAATTCGACGAAGATTTTACCGATTTCGCGCCCAAACGGATGCTGTGGGCCGGTTCTGAGCAAAATCTCCGTCGAATTCTTTCGGCCAGTGGCCGGCGCAGGAGTAACGGGGAGCTCACGCCGACGGGCTCAACCGCCGCTACCCGCTAGAAGTTCGGCAGGAACTCCTGCCAGACCGCCCGCCGCTCTCCTCGCGGATCCGATTCGATGCGATCGACCTCGTCGATGATCAGAGTCAGCCGGTCTGTTTCCGAGTAGGTCGGCCAGGTGTCGTCGGGCCGCCTTGTGCAGGCGAAGCGAAGCCAGTGCAGGCGCATCCGTTCGCCCGCAATGATGAAGAGTTCCCGCCCGCCGAGCAGGGTCATGGCCCGGGCCGTGGGGCCGTCGACGTGGTCGAACAGGGCGAACAGCTCGATTCCGTGTGTGGCGCCGATGCCCAGCATGTGCATAAGCCGCGGGGCCAGGTCGAACCGGTCTGTGCAGACCGGCGCGACCCGGGAGTGGAAGTCGCCGATCTGCAGGCTCGGATACCAGAACACGAAATCCCCGCCGAAGTCTGACGACGACCGTTTCGCCGGCAGGCTCGCGTCGACGGAGCGCATCGCGTCGTGCGAGCTCACCGGGGCGTGGTCGAACGGCCGCGATACGCGTCGGCGACTTCGGCAGGATGTCCACCCGGCCCCGGAACAGCGACCCCTCCCGCTCGTTGGTGCCGATGATCAGCGGCACCCGGTGCGCGGTCCCGTGACGGAAGGCGTCGAGCGGCCGCTCGGGCAGGAAATCCCCGTCGATCACCGGGATCAGGCAGAAGGTGCCCGGGTTGGCATCCGGCGTGCGCGCCTGCAGCGCCACGGCCGCCTGGGTCAGGTCGGCTACCGCGGCGGTGGTCAGCAGCTCGTTCGGCGACAGGGCGGAGGCGTGCGGCCGCTGGGAGCGCAACTCCACCACGAACTCGGCGGCCCAGCCCTCGGTCAGTGAGTGCGAGAACGACGCTCTGGTCGGGGGACTCTGCGCGATGGCGCGGGCGAACAGCCCCGCGGCGGAGGGCGTCGCCATCAGATGGAGCACCGCGTTGGCGCCGGCCGATTCCCCGAACACGGTCACGTTGTGGGGGTTCCCCCCGAAGGCACGGATGTTGTCGTGCACCCACCAGAGGGCGGCCACCTGGTCGCGCAGCCCGGGATTGCTCTCCAGGGGCCGTTCCGATGTCGAATACCGGGAGAAGTCGAGGTAGCCGAGGGCACCCAGCCGGTAGTTGAAACTGACGCAGACCACCCGCCCGGTGCGCACGAAACTTTCCCCTCGGCCGGTGAAATCCTGCGAGGATCCCACGCTGTAGCCATCGCCGTGGATGAAGACCATCACCGGGCGGCCCAGCCGTCTACGCGACGCCGACGCCGGCCGAAGCACGTTGACACTCAGGCACTCCTCACCGGCTGCGGGGCCCGGAACCGCAGCTCGCCCACGGGTGGCGCGGCGTAGGGGATGTCTCGCCAGGCCGAATGCCATTGTCGTCCACGCCGCGCACGATCTCGCCGGTGACCCGCACGTCCAAGCGGCTCCGCGGGGAGGCCGGCGCCACCTCGCGCAGGGTCGCGGTCATGGCGTCCTCACTTCGGGCGCGTCGACGCCGCTATCGGTACTCCGGGTTCGGCTGGAATCCGAATCGCTCGCCCTCGTCCCAATCCGCGCGGAGGTTCCCGTACGCGGGGATGCCGCCGTTTGCCTTCAGCATTGCGGCCAGGTGCATCAGGTTCCAGGTCATAAAGGTCACGTTGCGGTTCGTGAAGTCGCTGTCCGGCCCCCCGGAACCCGGGTCCAGGTAGCTCGGGCCCGGACCGATCGCGCCGATCCAGCCGACGTCGGCCGTCGGTGGAATCGTGAAGCCGATGTGCTGCAAGCTATAGAGCACGTTCGACGCGCAGTGCTTCACGCCGTCCTCGTTGCCGGTGATGACGGCCCCGCCCACCTTGCCGTAGTAGACGTACTGACCCTTGTCGTTCAGCTCCCCCGACATGGCATAGAGCCGTTCGATCACGCGCTTGGTGACCGAGCCGTTGTCGCCGAGCCAGATCGGCCCGCCGATCACGACGATGTCGGAGGCGCGCACCTTGTCGAACAGGGCGGGCCAGGCATCCGTCGCCCAGCCGTGTTCGGTCATGTCGGGGTAGACGCCCGAGGCGATGTCGTGGTCGATGGCCCGGATGTTCTCGACGTGGACGCCCTGCTCGTGCATCAGGTTGATGCTGAGGTTCATCAGGCCCTGTGTGTGGCTGATTTCGGGGCTTCGTTTGAGGGTGCAATTGATGAACAGGGCCCGAAGGCCGGCGTATTCGAAGGATGCCTGGGTGTTGCGGGTCGCGGTCATGGCGTCAGTTTTGCACCTGCCCCAGACCTCGTCTAGGGCCACACCGGGGCCCGCGCCCTCCGGATCGGGCCTTCGATCGGGCCGCGAATCGGGTTAACTGGGAGAGTGATTTCCAGAGAGCATCGGGTGTTGATCGTGGCCATTCTGGCGTCGTTCGTGGCGTTCCTGGACGGCTCCATCATCACGGTCGCGCTGCCGGCGATTTCTCGGGAACTCGGCGGCGGTCTGGTGCTGCAACAGTGGGCGGTCGACGGCTACCTGCTCTCATTGGGCGCCCTGATCCTCGTGGCCGGGTCACTCTCGGACACGTTCGGCCGGGTGCGGGTGCTCCGGATCGGGCTGGTATGGTTCGGGATCACCTCGCTGGCGTGCGCGGTCGCACCCTGGGGGAGTGCGCTCGTGCTGGCCCGGGTGCTGCAGGGCGTGGCGGCGGCTCTGCTCGTGCCGAGCTCCCTGGCGCTCATCACCTCGACGTTCTCGGGGGCGGCGCAGGCTCGAGCGATCGGGGCCTGGACCGGCTGGACGGGCATCGCGGGCATCATGGGTCCGGTGCTCGGCGGCATCCTGGTGGACACGCTCAGCTGGCGCCTGATCTTCGGGCTCAACGTGATCCCCATCATGGTTACCCTGGTGCTGCTGGCCGGCCTGGACGAGCCGGTGCGCACCCGTCCGGCGGCCCCCATCGACGCGTGGGGCGCCGGCCTGGCCGCGCTCGGGCTGGGCGGTCCGGTCTTCGCCCTGATCGAGCAGGGGCGGCTGGGCTGGGCCAGCCCGGTCGTGTTCGTGCCGCTTGTCGTCGGGCTGCTGGCCTTCGCGGGGTTCCTCTGGTGGGAGGCGCGCGCGCCGCATCCGATGATGCCCCTGAGCCTGTTCAAGATCCGCAATTTCGGCGTCGGTAACATCGCCACGGTCGGTTTCTACGCCGCCCTCGGCCTCGGTTTCTTCGTGTTCACGCTCTATCTGCAGCAGGTCGGCGGCTTCTCGGCGACCGTAACCGGTTTCGCCGGCATCCCGGCGACCGCCATGCTCCTGCTCTTCGCGACCCTGTTCGGCACCCTGGCCGGCCGCTACGGACCGCGCGCGTTTATGACCGTGGGCCCGATGGTGGCAGGAGCCGGATTCCTGCTGCTACTCGGGGCGGTGCCGCCGATCGCGCTCTGGTCGCAGGTCGTGCCGGCCGTCGTCGTGATCGGCCTCGGCCTGGCCATCACCGTGGCGCCGCTCACTTCCGCGGTCCTCGGCTCCATCCGGCCCGAGCAGGCCGGCATCGGCTCGGCCATCAACAACGCCGTCGCCCGGGTGGCCGGTCTAGTCGCGGTAGCTCTGGCCGGCACGATCATCGGAACTACGCTCGACGTTCCGGGATTCCAGCGCGTGATGGTCGTCGTCGCGGGCTTGATGTTCGCCGGCGGGCTCGCCTCCTGGCTCGGAATCCGCACCTCGGGTCCGGTTGCCGCGCCGGAGCATCCCGAATAACTGCTATAGTTTTCAAGTTGTCAGAGAGTACTTAGCTCTGGGCAGCCTGCGCTCGTAGCTCAACGGATAGAGCATCTGACTACGGATCAGAAGGTTGGGGGTTCGAATCCCTTCGGGCGCACATCTGGACCCCCGCAATCAGCAGATTGCGGGGGTTTCCTGTTTGTCCGAAATGCATGGGCGTCGGCACCCGAAAAAACGCGGTCTCTCGCAGCGATAGAGTGAGAAAGTGCTCACCCGCCTGGTTCAGATCTCCCGACCGGTGCTCTGGGTCAACACCATCGGAACCACCGTCATCGCCATGTGGCTGGTCGGGGATTTGTGGCGGTGGGAGATTGTTCCGCTGCTCCTCTGGGTGACGCTGCCGTTCAACCTGCTGATCTACGGTGTGAACGACATTTTCGACCAGGAAACGGATGCTCGGAACGCCCGCAAGGGTGGCCTCGAGGGGGCCCGCATCCTCGGCTCGGAAACCCGCGCCATCGTGCTCGGAGTCGTACTGACCAACGCGCCTTTCGTGGCGTATTTCCTCGCTACGTTGCCGGCGGCGGCGCTCGCCTGGATCGCCGCGTACATGGTGATCTTCATCTTCTACTCGGCACCCCCGCTGCGTTTCAAAGCCCGGCGCTACCTCGACTCGCTCAGTAACGCCGCCTACGCTTTCCCGCTGGTCTTCGTGCCTCTCGCCCTCGGCGAGTCACCGGTCTGGGCGACGGCGATCGGACTGATGGCGTGGAGTGTGGCCAAGCACACCTACGACGCGGTGCAGGACATCGACGAGGACCGTGCAGCCGGAATTCAAACCACTGCCGTTCATCTCGGCGCGCGCGGCGCCGTGGTGTGGAGCGGCGCGTGGTGGGCCCTGTCCACCGTGGGTTTCGCGCTGATCAACTGGCCGGTCGCCGTGGTGAATGCGCTCATCGCCGGCTGGCTGGTGGGGTCGCTGGGGCGCAGCCCCACGCCGATGACGGCCCGCCGAATGTACCGCTACTCGATCGCGTTCCCCTACGTCGCAGGTTCCGTCGCCGGGGCCCAGCTCGTGGCAGTTTTTTTGCTCAAGGAGCTCCTATGACACGATCCCGCAGGAAGACGAACCTGACCCCGCAGCGCATCGTCGTGCTCGGCGCGGGAGTCGGCGGGCTCACGGCCGCCGCGCTGCTGGCCCGCGCCGGCCATTCGGTGACGGTGCTGGAGGGCTCCGACTGGATCGGCGGCAAGAGCCGACGACTCGAAATCGACGGGCAGCACGTGGACACCGGACCGGCGCTGGTCACCTTTCCTCTGGTCTGGGAGGAGCTGCTGGCCCGCTACGACGCGCTCGGCGCCCGCCGCTCTGTTCCCGCCGAAGCCGCCGCGGTGGCCGCGGTGACGTTGCGGAGACTGCCTGAGGTGGGCCGGTACTTCTACCGGGGAGCGGACGCCGTCCTGCCGGTGCCCGCCGGTCACCCGTGGCACGCGGCCTGGACCCGGTTCGAAAAAGAACACGGTGGCCTCGGGCCTCAACTCACGAGCATGCTGACCGCCGACCCGGCCGATCCGGCATCGCTGCCGGCCGTACGCAACGTGTTTCGGCTCTACGGCACCCGCCTGACCACGCGCAGCTTTCTCGACGGCCTGAGCTGGATGCCCGAAGGCCTGCGTGAGGTTATCGCCATCCACACCCTCAATGCCGGTGTCTCTCCCCGGCACACCCTCGCACTGTACGCGAGCATGCCGGCGATCATGGCCAGGGACGGCGTGTGGGTTCCCGAGGGCGGTGTGAACGAGCTGCCGCTCGCATTGCACCGGCTCGCGTTGAACGCCGGCGCGGTCGTGCGCATTAGCGAGCCCGTCACCGCCGTGTCGAAAGGGCTCGTGACCACGGCGACGGCGACGCATCCGGCCGACGTGATCGTGAGCGGGCTCGACCGTGGGGTGCTCGACGGGCTGCTCGGCGTGCCGCCGGTCCGGCCACGGAAGCTGTCCTGCTCCGGCGTGGCCATCTATGCCGTGCTTGAGACCTCGTTGCCGGAGGGCACCGCCACGCATTCCGTCGTGTTGCCCGACGACCCGGCCGCCCTGCACCGCAGTCTCGATGCCGGGGCTGTGCCCGAGCAGACGATGGCCTTCCTGAACTATTACCGGCCGCACGAGGTCTATGCCAACGACCGGGCCACCGTGGCGGTGCTCCTCACCGCGCCCGCTGACGGCCGCCGCTATGACCTCGACAGCCCGTGGGTGGCGCGTGAGGTCGCGCGGGTCAGCGCCGCCGTGGGCCTGGACCGGCCGATCAGCGAGCTGTTCCGTGATCACGTCGTGCTTGATCCGCGGTACTTCGCTGGCTGGGGCTCCACCGGTGGTGCGCTCTACGGCGCCACCAACCCGCTCTGGCAGAGCGGGCCGTTTCACCGCCCCGGGTACACCAGCCGGTTACGCCCGTGGCTGTGGCGGGTGGGGGCATCGGTGCACCCCGGCGGCGGTATACCGGCCGTGCTCGGCGGCGCCATGACAGCGACCCACAAGCTGATCGGCCGCCTCGACGCCCGCTGACCGAGGAGTGACGGCCGCCGGATCAGCGAACGGCCAGGACCGGCCGAGGCAGATGCGCCGACTCGCGGCGCACATTGGTGCGATCACAGCCGGAGCAGGTCAGCACGTAGACGGGGAGGGCGCGGTGCGCGGCGTGCGCCGGGTTCGGCGTCAGGCGAGCTGTCGAGTGGCAAAAAGGACACGTGATTCTCATGGCTGAAGCTCCTGATCTTGTACCCGCCACGATCTGCAACGCGTGTTTCGAAGTTGACTCAGGTGATGTCGGCGCAGTACCCCCTTGACCTGGCCGGATGCGTGTGCCGCACCCTCCGGCATCCTGTGCTAGCGAGGTTCGATGTGCTCGATCATGAAGTCCGTGCCGGGGAACAGGATGCTCTCATGCCCTTCGCTGAACCGCACGAGGTAGGGAGGTTCGCCGTCGGGCCCGCGAACCTCCACGATCTCACCGTGCCGGTCCGGTGCTTCCACCGTCTTTCCTCGGATGACGACCCGGTCTCCCTGCGCTGCATGCATGAGAATCACCTCCTCGCGGATCACCGTACGCCCGCTCGCGCGCCCTGCACAGGGCAGAGAGAGGCGGCGCGCCGGGTTCCGTCAAGGCGGCGCAACCTGGGCGGCGCAGGTCAGTCCGCGCCATGCAGGCGATCGCAGAGGGCGGTGAGTTGCAGGAGCTCGTCGGTGCCGAGCGTGTCGCCGATGCGGTCGGTGATGGTGCCCATGTGCTGGACAGCGACCCGGCGGAACAGGTCGAAGCCGGCATCCGTCAGTTCGATCAGGGCGCCGCGGCCGTCAGTAGGGTCGGTGTGCTTCCGCACATAGCCCCGCGCGGCCAGCCGGTCGACCAGACGGCTCACGCTCGGCTGGGTCAGCAGCACCTGCCGATTCAAATCGCGGAGCCGCAGGCGCCGGCCGGCGGCCCGGGACAGGTTGAACATCACGTCGTACTCGTTGAACGAGATGTCATGAGCCGGAAAATCGGCGGCCAGGCTGCGCATAATGGCAACCTGGGCACGAAACAGTGATTCCCAGGCGGCCACGGCCACGGCTCGATCGGTCACGCTGCCTCCCCACATCCTTGATCTCCAAGAATAGGGACTCGGCATCGGGCCGCCTCCCCCACTCGTGGGGATTTGAACAAAAAAAAGAATGACAAACAAGTGGCGCTTCGTTATGCGTTCGTTATATATTCGAAGTGCGTCAACCGTTTGCTGTGGCGGAAGACGCGAAATGTGATTGCAGGACACTCTTGGTGCAAGGGAAGAGGGTCGGTCGTAGCTACTACGACCGGCCCTCTGTCACGCCATCGCCGTCGAATTGTTTTGCAGCGTCGCTCCCGGAAGGCCAGAACCGACCGCAATTTGTGGATGCTGTTCATCTCAGGCGGAGCGCCGTGCCCGGTGTTGGACCAATTCGACGGAGATTCTGGTCTGAAACTGCTTTTCGGAGTATTGCGGGGACGATTTGGGCAGAATCTCCGTCGAATTCGTTCGAGGAGAGGCGCTGCAAGGCCCCGGAAACCCCAATCGGCGAACCCTCATCGCCCACGGCGGCGGGACTCACACAGCGGGAAGCTGGAAGCTAGAAGACGTCCGGGCTCGGCGTGCTCGATTGGCGGATCGACACGTCGGCGTGCCGGTCGAAGCGGTAGCCGACCCCGCGCACGGTGCGCACGATGTCTTCGTAGCGACCGAGCTTGGCGCGCAGGCGACGCACGTGCACGTCGATGGTGCGCTCATTCGGCGCGTCTTCCTCGTCGGCGGCGTTCCACAGCTTGGCGATCAGTTCGGCACGCTCGATGGTGCGGCCTTCGCGGAGCACCAGGTACTGCAGCAGCTCGAATTCCTTGTAGGTGAGCGCCGCGGTCTCGCCGTCGAGGATGACCCGCTTGCGGGAGATGTCCACCACGACGCCGCCGAGTGCGCGGTCGGGGTCGTCCGTCACAGTGCGGTGCCGGGCCAGCGCAGTCGGGTCCTGCAGGGCGAGGCGCACGACGTCGACGTCGCGTCCACCGGCTCCGGCGGGCGCCAGTGCGACGGCGGCATGAGTCTCCGCCGTCGGCGCGATGGTTCCGGTGAGGGCTTTGAGCGCCTCGACGATGCGGCTGAGGCTGGTCCCGGCCGCGGCGGCCGTGGCCTCGTCGATGCCGACGTAGAAAACGAAGCCGCGGGCCTGCGTGCCCTCGGGCACGGCGCGGATGCGGGGTGCGGCGGGCGTCGGAGCGGCCTGGCGTTCGAGGCGTGCGGCCTGGGCCGAGCGGGCGGTGTCAATGTGGGCAAGCGACATGAGAGTAATCCTTGGCTGGGGTACTGCAGGTGAACCCGACGCTGAGGAGCTGTTCCAGGTTCGAAAAAGTGCGGCCGGTGAGAGGCCTGGAGGGAGCGAGAGGGGCTCCGGAGTTCAACCAACCGGCCGCGTGAAGTCAGCGGGGCGGGAACTCGGCGAGGTGTTCGCTGCTTAGCGGGACATTCGGCAACACGCGCAGCAGCTGCCGGGCATCATCATGCCGGCAGTCCCGGGGGCCTCGAAGGAGGTCTGGGGGCGTGCGCTCGTTGTCATAGTTGCGAGTAAAGCCCACTGTTACGGCGTGTGTCAATTCTGAAACCAAGGATGACGCCGTGTGACACGCATCACGTTCGGTGGCTCCGCGGCGGATCGGAGAATCCACCGCGGATCGCGAAAGCATGAAAGTTTCCATGATGAAATTCGATTTCATCAAAGATTCTTGAATATGCCCGGTATCAACGCCCGGCATGTCGCAGGACCTTCAGTGTCCGCCGCCCGACGGAATTGGTGCTCGCTAGGGCTAGACCAAACCGTAGAGGCGGTCGCCGGCGTCACCGAGGCCGGGAACGATGTATCCGTGCTCGTCAAGCTTGTCGTCGACGGCACCGAGAACGATGGTCACTTCGCGGCCCTCGAGGGCCTTCTCGACCGCGGCGAGCCCCTCAGGTGCGGCGAGGATGCAGATGGCCGTGACATCGACGGCGCCGCGGTCGAAGAGGAACTGGATGGCTGCGATCAGCGAACCGCCCGTGGCCAGCATCGGGTCGAGCACGAAGCACTGGCGGTCGGAGAGGTCGTCGGGCAGGCGCTCCGCGTAGGTGGCGGGCTGAAGGGTCTCCTCGTTGCGGGCCATGCCGAGGAAGCCGACCTCTGCCGTCGGTAGCAGTTTGACCATGCCCTCGAGCATGCCCAGGCCGGCGCGGAGGATCGGCACGACGAGCGGCTTGGGGTCGCTGATCTGCACGCCGCGGGCCTCGGAGACCGGGGTCTGCACGGTCACGTCCTCGACTCGCACGCCGCGGGTCCCCTCATAGGCGAGGAGGGTCATCAGCTCTTCGACAAGTGACCGGAAGATCGGCGACGGCGTGTTCTTGTCTCGGAGTACCGTGAGTTTGTGGGTGATCAGGGGGTGGTCGGCTACGTGGACTCGCATAGGCTCAATCTACTAGTCGGGGAAGGGAACGTAGATGGGCGAGGTCGATCGCCGGCACAGCGAATGGATGCGGCTCGCGCTCTGCGAGGCCCGCACTGCCCTCGAAACGGGGGATGTGCCCGTCGGTGCGGTGGTGCTGGACCCGTCCGGCCGTGTGATCGGCCGCGGACGCAACGAGCGCGAAGCGCTGCAGGATCCCACCGGCCACGCCGAGATCGTCGCCATCCGTCACGCTGCCGCGTCCCTGGGGGACTGGCACCTGACCGGCTGTACCCTGGTAGTGACGTTGGAGCCCTGCGTGATGTGCGCGGGCGCGATCCTGGCCGCGCGGGTGCCGGTCGTGGTTTTCGGCGCGTGGGACGAGAAGGCCGGCGCCTCCGGATCGGTCTACGACGTGCTGCGTGACCGCCGGCTCAATCACCGCGCTGAGGTCTACGCCGAGGTCGACGCTGACGAATGCGGGGAGCTGCTCAGGGCGTTCTTCGCGGACCCAACCCGTCGAGCCATTCGCTGAACATGGACCGGGAAGCGTTCTGCATACCGCTGGAGTAACGTTCGCGTTCGCGGCGCAGGTCGCCCACGTCGAAGCCCTCGGCGGCCACCTCCGCCTCCGAGGCCGCCAGCCACACCTCGTGCATCTCCTCGGTGACCTCCGGGTGGAACTGCACGGCCAGCGCCCAGTCTCCGATCCCGAAGGCCTCATTGCCGTACTGGGGGGACCCGGCGAGCCGTGTCACCCCGTCGGGCAGGTCGAACGTGTCGCTGTGCCACTGGAAGACGGGGACGCCGCTGACGTGCCGCAGCGGGGATGTCGCCCCGGCCTTCGTGGGCTCCACGGAGCGGTAGCCGATCTCGTTCGTCGGCCCGCGGTAGACGCGGGAGCCCAGGGCGTTCGCCATCAGCTGCGCACCCAGGCACACGCCGAAGACGGGCAGAGAGGCGCCGAGCCGCTGCGTGAGCAGGTCGATCTCGGCGTGCAGCGAGGGGAACTCGTCGGCCTCGTAGACCCCCATCTCGCCGCCGAGAACGACCAGCAGGTCGGCTTCCCGCGGGTCGAGGGCGCGCACGTCCTCCTTGAGCGTGTCGACGTAGCGAATGGAGTAACCGTGCTCCCGCAGCACCGGTTCGAGGTTGCCGAGGTGGATCGTGTCATCGTGGCGCAGGACGACCGCGGTGCGGTTCACTCGCTGCCTTTGATGACGATGGTGTCGGTGGGCGGCGTGCGGCGGTTGGGGTCGAAGAACAGGTCCGGCTCGAGGTAGATGACGCGGGCCGCCGGCACGGCCTCGCGGATGCGGGTTTCGACGGTGTTGATGCCCGCCGCCACATCGGAGAACTGGCTGTCGGCCTCGAAGGCGATCTTGGCGGCGACGAGCAGTTCGTCCGGGCCGAGGTAAAGGGTCTTGAGGTGGATGATCTTGCGCGTCTCCGGACCGGCCAGGATGGCACGCTCGATGGCCGCGGCATCCGTCTTACCGGCGCCTTCGCCGACGAGGAGGCTCTTGGTCTCTACGCCGAGGACCACGGCGACCAGGACGAGCAGTACGCCGATGAACAGGGTGCCGATGGCATCCCAGACGGGCTCGTCGGTGATGATGGTGAGGCCGACGGCGAGGAAGGCGAAGACCAGGCCGGCGAGAGCGGCGATGTCTTCGAGCAGCACGACGGGCAACTCGGGCGCCTTCGCGTGCCGCACGAACTGCACCCAGCTTTGGTTGCCGCGCACGAGGTTCGATTCCTGGATGGCGGTGCGAAGTGAGAAGGACTTGAGTCCCATGGCGACCAGCAGCACCACGATGGGCAGCCACGGCACGTCGAGCGGGTGCGGGTCCTGCAGCTTCCGCACACCCTCGTAAAGGGAGAAGACGCCGCCGACGGAGAACAGGATGATCGACACCACGAACGCGTAGACGTAGCGTTCCCGGCCGTAGCCGAACGGATGCTCCTTGTCGGCTTCCTGCTTGGCCTTGCGACCGCCGACGAGTAGAAGCACCTGATTTCCGGAGTCGGCCAGGGAGTGCACGCCCTCGGCGAGCATCGAGGAGGAACCGGAGAATGCCCAGGCCACGAATTTCGTGATCGCGATCCCCAGATTGGCGAGGAGTGCCGCCACGATTGCTTTGTTCCCGCCCGAAGTGCTCATGGGGCAATCCTAGAATGCACACCAGACGGACCCGGCACAGGGGGCGAAAGTAGACTCGTCGGATGACTTCGACTGCAACCACCACACTGCCCGCCATCGCGTTCCTCGGCGCCGGATCGATGGCGAGGGCCGTTCTGACCGGGCTGCTGAACCCGAATGTGACCGTTCTGGGCGGCATCCGGGCAACCAACCGCTCCACGGCGAAGGCCGACGAACTCGCAGGAATCCCCGGCGTCACCGCCTGGGCCACCGCCGACGAGCCCACGGCCAACCGCAAGGCCGTCGCCGGCGCGCGCATCGTGATCGTCGCCGTGAAGCCCGTCATGGTCCTCGACCTGCTGGCCGAGATCGCCGACAGTCTCGAACCGGGCACGCTCGTCATCAGCGTCGCCGCCGGCGTCACCATTGCCACGTTCGAGGCGTCGCTGCCCGAATCCGTGTCGGTCATCCGCTCGATGCCGAACACGCCGGCCCTTGTCGGCAAGGCCGTCACCGGGCTGAGCGCCGGCACGCGGTCCAGCGACACCGATCTCGAGCTCGCGAGGTCCCTCTTCGGCACCGTCGGCGACGTCCTGGTCGTGCCGGAGGAGAAGCTCGATGCCCTCAGCACCATCTCCGGGTCAGGTCCGGCCTACGTTTTCTACCTGATCGAGCAGCTCACCGCGACGGCGATCGCCAAGGGTTTCACCCCGGAGGAGGCCGCGGTCATGGTGAACGGCACCTTCCTCGGTGCGACGAGCCTGCTGGTGGCATCCGACCTGTCCCCGACGGAACTGCGCCGCCAGGTCACAAGCCCGAGCGGCACCACCGAGCGTGCCGTGTGGGAGCTGGAAAAGGGCGGGATCAAGGACCTGTTCGACCGGGCGACGGATGCCGCACTCGCCCGGGCCCGCGAACTCGCCGGCCACTAGAACTCCAGGCCACGAGAACTCCAGGCCCCTAGAACTCCAGCGACGCGAACCGCTCGATGTCGGACTCGGTGCCGGAGACGATGATCAGGTCCTGGTCGGTGATGACCGTCTTCTCGGTGGCGTAGGTGAAGGGGCGGTCGGGGCTCTTCACACCGACCACGGTGACGTTGTACTTGCGGCGCAGCCCGGATTCGGTCAGGTTCAGGCCCCGGATCGGCTTGGGCGGGATCATCTTGACCAGGGCGAAGTCGTCGTCGAATTCGATGAAGTCGAGCAGGCGTCCGGAGACGAGGTGCGCCAGGCGTTCGCCTGCCTGTGCCTCCGGGAAGACGACGTGGTTCACCCCGATGCGCTCGAGGATCGTGCCGTGCGACTTGGAGATCGCTTTCGCCCAGATCTGCGGGATTCCGAGGTCGACCAGATTCGCCGCGATCAGCACACTGGCCTCGACGGACGAGCCGACGGCGCAGACGGCGATCGAGAATTTCTGCGCGCCGATCTGGCGGAGCGCTTCCATGGAGGTGGCGTCGGCCTGCACCGCGTGCGTGACGCGTTCGGACCACTTCTGCACGAGGACCGCGCTGTCGTCGACGGCGAGCACATCCCGTCCGAGCCGGTCGAGTTGCCCCGCGGTGGCCGCGCCGAACCGGCCGAGGCCGATCACGAGCACCGGTGCGTCGTGTTTGAAGCGGTCAGCCAACGACGGGTCTCTCTTCCGGACGAGAGAACAGCTGCCTGCTCTGGCTCGCGGCGAGGGCAGCGGCGAGAGTCACTGTACCAATCCTGCCCATGAACATGGTTGCCGCCAGCACATACACTCCGGCCGGAGGCAGTTCGCCGGTCAGGCCCGTCGACAGGCCGCAGGTGGCGAACGCGGAGATCACATCGAAGAGCACCTGGTCGAACGGCGCCTTGGAGATCTGCAGGATCAGGATGCTGGACACGGCCACCGTCGTGGCGCCCCACAGCACCACGCTGACCGCGAGCCTCAGGATGTCGCTGGGGATCCGGCGGCCGAACGCTTCCATCTGGCTTCGTCCGCTGGCCTCGGCGAAGGCGGCGAGGAAGAGGATGGCCAGGGTCGTCACCTTGATGCCGCCGGCGGTCGACGCGGAGCCGCCGCCGATGAACATCAGCATGTCCGTGGCGAGCAGGCTCGCCCCCTGCAGGTCGCTGATGTCGATGGTCGAGAAGCCGCCGGACCGGGTCATCATCGACAGGAAGAGCGACTGGAAGATCGTGTCGCCCACGTTCAGCGACCCGAACGTCTTCGGGTTGTCGAACTCGAGCGCGATGTACACGGCGACGCCGGCCACGAGCAGCACCACGGTCGTGAAGAGGGTCAGTTTCACGTGCAGCGACCAGCGTCTGGGGCTATGCCAGCCCCGGACGAGGGCGTAGATCACCGGGAAACCCAGGCTGCCGAGGAAGGCGCCCACCATCAAGGCGCTGAGGAACCAGTAGTCGCTGGCGAACGGGGCCAAACCTCCGACGTTGGGGGAGAAGCCGCTGTTGGTGAACGCCATGGCCGCGTAGTACACGCTCTGCCAGAGCGCCTCGCCGACAGGTGTCCCGACCGCGAGGATACGCGGAAAGAGCAGAATAACCACGACCAGCTCGATTACGAAGGCGCTGATCGCGACCGTCACGAGCAGGTTGCCGACCTCGCCCAGGCGAACGGCCTGTCTTTCATTGACCGGTCCGGCATGGATGCGGGACGGGTTCGTGTCACTGGCGGCCATCAGCCGGGCGCGCAGGCCCAGGCGCCGGGAAATGACCATTCCCATCAGAGAGGCGAGGGTCAGCACGCCGACCCCGCCGATATTGACGCCGACCACCACCAGGACATTGCCGAAGGCCGACCAGTGCGTGGCCATGTCCACCGTCGCGAGGCCGGTCACGCAGATCACCGACACCGCGGTGAAGAGGGCGTCGTGCAGCGGGGTGACGATGCGGTCTGCCGTGGCGATGAGCAGGGAGAACAGGAGGGTGAACACTAGGACCAGTGCGGTGTAAACGAGGATGGCGAATCGGGACGGCGAGCTGCGGACCAGACCGTCCACTGAGTCTCGCAACCAGGCGTACCAACTGGTGGGACGCGGTGCGAAGGCGGACTCCGCTATCCGAGTCTGCACTGAAACCTCCGACTTGCCCGCGACGAACGGCTGTCGCCATGGTATCCCCCACCGGGAATGAGTAGCCTTGAGGCATGGCAGACATCTTTGGCGTGGTGGCGGATTCGACCCGACGCGAAATTCTACGCATTCTCCTCGAGCGATACAACCAATCGAACACGGCCGGCGGAGAGCTGAGCGTGTCTGACATTGTCGACAAGCTCGGCCTGAGCCAGCCAACCATCTCGAAGCACCTGAAGGTGCTGCGCGAAGCGGGCTTGGTGGGCGTGAGAGAAGCCGGTCAGCACCGGTATTACCATCTTGACTACGCGCCGCTGGAGGAAATCGAAGACTGGCTGATCCCCTTCCTCACTGTCGACTTCGACGCCACCGTCGAGGAGCTGACCGAGGAGACCGAGGGCTTGAAGGTGGAACAGCGGGCATTCGCCGCGGCCATCGGAAAGGCCTTTGCGGAAACATCATACCAAATGGCGCATGCGGTCAAAGATGCGAAGCCCCGAAAATGGCGGAGAATCGACTAGTCGGCGGCGCTTGAACGCCCGAATGCGCACACCGCGTAGGAGAGTGTTGTTTTTCCGGTAGACTGATATCTACCGTGTCTGTCGCGAATCCCGCGGCGAAACCAATTCTTTTGTGAGGTCCGTGTGGGTTCTGTAATCAAGAAGCGACGCAAGCGTATGGCGAAGAAGAAGCACCGCAAGCTGCTTCGTAAGACTCGCCACCAGCGTCGCAATAAGAAGTAGACGGTTCTGAACCGTTTGTAATAGCTACCGGCGTAAGCGCTAGGCCCCTGGGGTCTAGCGCTTTTTGCTTGTCCGGGTGGCGGCCCTGATGCTGCCGCGTTTGAGGATCATCACCGGCCAGTGGCGGGCCGCGGCATAGCGGCGGAGCGTGGCATCCGGATTCACGACCACCGGATTGCCGACCAAGTCCAGCAACGGAATGTCGTTGTGGGAGTCGGAGTAGGCCCAGCAGACGGCCAGGTCGACGCCGCTGCGCTCTGCCTGGGCGTTGGCGGCGACGGCCTTGCTGACACCGTGGCAGACACCCTCGGTGAGGCGGCCGGTGAAAATTCCGTCGACGGCCTCGAGCCGGGTACCGAGCGCGCCCGTGAGGCCCAGCCGTTCGGCGATGACGTCGGCCACCTCCTGGGCGGTCGCGGAGACGAGCCAGACCTCGCGCCCGGCCTTGAGGTGCGCACGGGCGACGGCGACCGTTTCCGGCCAGAGCCGCTGCAAGAGGCGGGCGTCGAAGATCTCCGTGCTGAGCGCGACGAGTTCGTCCCGGCTGTAGCCCACGACCACTTCCAGCGCGCGCTCCCGGATGCTCGCGAGGTGCATCCTGTTTTCGCCGACGTAGAGGAATCGGGCCTGTTTCCAGGCGAAGGAGAGCAGGTCCCGGCCGGTGACCAGTCGTCGCCGCCAGGCACCCACACCGAGGTGGTACAGGCTGGCGCCGCGCAGGAGGGTGTTGTCCACGTCGAAGAACGCGATTGCGGGGGCGATGGTGTCTTCGGACATGTGTGCGGTCAAGTCTAGTTGCGCGTTGCGTCGGCGAGCCAGCATAGGCTGGAGCAATGGCTACTGCACTCCTCACCCTGATCGGCAAGCCCGGCTGTCACCTCTGCGATGACGCCCGGGATCTGGTCGGCAGCGTCGTGACCAAACTCGCCGACGACCCGTCCGCCCCCGACATCGTGCTCGAAGAGCGCTCGATTCTCGACGACGCCGAGCTGCACGCCCTGTACGTCGAGGACATCCCGGTGCTCCTGCTCAACGGCAAGGTGCACAACTACTGGCGCATCGATCCACTGCGGCTGCGCACGGCGCTTCTGGCCGTGCGATGATCCGGCACATCGTCTCCTGGCAACTAGCCCCGGCCGACCCGGTCCAGAAGGCCGCCGCCGCGGCCGGGATCGCGGTCCGCCTGGAAGGGCTCGTGGGCGTCGTCGACGAGATCCGCTCACTGCAGGTGGGTTTCGACGTCGCCGGCGGCTCCAACTGGGACGTCGTGCTGATCGCCGACTTTGACGACCTGGACGCCGTCAACCGCTACCAGGTGCACCCCGCCCACCAGGCGGCGGGAACCTTCATCCGTTCCGTCGTATCGTCGAGGATGGCCGTCGATGTCGTCGTCTGACCGTTCGGCTACGGCTCGTTCGGCTACGGCTCGAGGCGCGTCGGGCCGCGGAACAGGTAGGTGACCTCGCGGATGCTGGCCTGGTGCAGCATCAGCATGAGCACCCGGGCGAGGCCCATGCCGAACCCGCCGTGCGACGGAACGCCGTAGCGGAAGAAGTCGAGGTAGCCCTCGATCTCCTCGGGGTCGACGCCCTTCTCCTTGGCCTGCTCGACCAAAATGTCGATGCGGTGCTCGCGCTGCGCTCCAGTGGAGATCTCGGTGCCGTTGAAGATCAGGTCATAGCTCTTGGTGATGCTCGCGTCGCCCTCGTGGCGCATGTGGTAGAACGGCCGGATGCTTGAGGCGTAGTCGGTGAGGAAGACGAACTCGTGGCCGAAGGTCTCGAGCACGTAGGCGGCGATCCGGCGTTCGCCTTCGGGGTCCATGTCGTCGTCATCGCGCGGGACCTCGTAGCCGCGGGTCTTGACGATCTCCTTGGCCTCGGCCAGCGGGATGCGCGGGAACGGTGTACTGGGCACGGTGACCTCGACCCCGAAGAGGGCCAGGACCTCGTCGCCGTGCTTCTCCTTGACGGCCGTGAATCCGGCGACAAGCAGCTCTTCGTGCAGCTGCATGACGTCTTCGTGGCTGTCGATCCAGCTGATCTCGGAGTCGACGCTGGTGAACTCGGTGGAGTGACGGCTGGTGAACGACGGGTCGGCGCGGAACGCCGGTCCGACCTCGAAGATTTTGCCGAAGCCGGCGGCCTGGGCCATCTGCTTGAAGAACTGCGGGCTCTGCGCGAGGTAGGCCTTGGTGTCGAAGTACTCCACCTCGAACAGCTCGGCGCGGGACTCGCTCGCGCTGGCCATCAGCTTCGGGGTGTGCAACTCAATGAAGTCATTGTCGATCCAGTACGTGCGCAGTGCGTGCTCGAACGTGGTCTGGAGGCGGAAGATCAGGTTCTGCTTGGGCTGGCGCAGATCGAGGAAGCGCCAGTCGAGGCGCTTGTCCAGATTGGAGTCGGCCGCGATCGGGGTCTCGGGGATGGCGACCGTGACGACCTCGAGGGTCGCGAGCTTGATTTCGATGCCGCCGAGCTTGACGCGCTCGTCGTGCTTGAGCTCACCGGTGACGGTGACGAAGCTGCCCTGCGACAGGGTGGAGATGGTGGTGGCCGGTTCGTCGGCGACGACAATGCCGTCGGCATCCGTGGTGCGCGGGTTCACGAGCTGCACCGCGCCGGATTCGTCGCGCAGCACGACGAACTGCACCTTCTTCTGGTCTCGGACGGTGTCGACCCACCCGGACACCGTCACGGGTCCGTTGTCGAGGGCGTCCAGGTTCTTGATCACTATGCGCTCAGTCACCGGTCAAGTTTAGCCGTACGGCTCTCGGCGTATTCGCGGGTGCCCCCTCCGTAGACTGGGAGAGTGGTAGCCAGACAGGTACATCTCGTGCGGCACGGTGAGGTTTTCAATCCCGAGCGCGTTCTGTACGGACGCCTGCCCGGATTCCGCCTCTCCGATCTGGGGGCTCAGATGGCCGAGGCGGCCGCCGCCGATCTGGTGGAGCGCGGGCGCCCCGTCGCCCGCATCATCTCCTCACCGCTGCAGCGTGCGCAGGAGTCGGCCGCTCCGATCGCGGCTGCCTTCACCCTTCCGGTCGACATCGACCCGCGCATCATCGAGCCGACCAATTTCTTCGAGGGCAAACGGATGCGGGGCACGGGCGGGGCCTTGCGCGATCCCCGCAGCTGGCACCCGCTGATCAACCCGCTGCGTCCCAGCTGGGGCGAACCGTTCGACTCGATCGCGAAGCGCATGCTCGCCGCGATCGAGGATGCCCGCAACTCGGTCGACGAGGGCGACGTCGTGCTCGTCAGCCACCAGCTTCCGATCTGGATGGTGCACCGCGCCCTGGCCCGGCAGCGTTTGCCGCACGACCCGCGCAAACGCCGCTGCGACCTGTCGAGCATCACAACCCTGTCCTGGCCCGGCGGCTTCCCCGACGAGACCGGCTACTCCAACCCTGCCCTGTCGCTGCAGGTCGGCGCCTCGGACGTAGGAGCCGTATGAACCTCCGTCCCCGCGCCGCCGTCACCGCCCTGGTTGCCGTGGCGCTACTGCTGACCGGCTGCTCCGCCGACCCGCTCGCCGAACAGTACCGCGAGGGCAGCAGTAAGGGCTTCATCGCCGGTGACGGCAGCTGGACCGAGATCCCGGCCGCCGAGCGCGGCGATCCCATCTCCTGGAGCGGCGCCGACGAAAACGGCGACCCGCTCTCCAGCGAGGACTACGCCGGCAAGGTCGTCGTGGTCAACTTCTGGTACGCCAGCTGCGCGCCCTGCCGGGCGGAAGCCCCGGCCCTGCAAAAACTCAACGAGGAATTCGCCGGCACGGACGCCCACTGGGTCGGCGTCAACGTGCGGGACCAGGCCGCGAACGCGACCGCGTTCAACGAGAGCTTCGGCATCACCTACCCGTCGGTGATGGACGTCGACAACGGGAGCATGCAGCTCGCGTTCAGCGGCAGCATCCCGCCCAACGCCGTTCCCACCACGCTGGTGCTCGACCGGTCAGGCCGGGTCGCGGCCCGCATCCTCGGTGCGATCTCGGAGCCCTCCATCCTCGAGACTCTCGTGCGCGACGCGATCGCCGAGGATTCGTAGGCGTGGACAACCCCTTCGGCGAGATCGTCTTCAGCGGCCAGCTCTACCTGGCCATTCCCATCGCCGTGCTGGCCGGGCTCGTCTCGTTCGCCTCTCCCTGCATCCTCCCGCTCGTGCCCGGCTACCTGGCCTACATCGGCGGCTTCACCGACGGCAGCTCGACCGCCGCGCGCGGCGACCGCCGGGGCCGCAACCGTCTGCTGCTCGGGGTCCTGTTGTTCATCCTCGGCTTCACCCTCGTCTTCGTGCTCACCGGTGTCATTTTCGGGGTTGCCGGATTCTGGCTGAACCAGTATCGCGATGCGATCACCCGCATCGCCGGCGTCGTGATAATCCTGCTCGGCCTGGTGTTCGTCGGCCAGTTCGGTTTCGCGCAGCGCAGCGTGAAGGCAACCTGGAAACCGGGGATGGGCCTGGCCGGCGCCCCTCTGCTCGGCGCGGTCTTCGCCGTGGGCTGGACCCCCTGCACCGGCCCCACGCTCACCGCGATCAACTCTCTCAGCCTGACCACGGGCTCTCCCTGGCAGGGGGGCCTGCTGGCCCTGTTCTACGCGCTCGGGCTGGGCATCCCGTTCCTTCTCATCGCGCTCGGCCTCAGCTGGGCGACCGGAGCCGTTTCCTTCCTGAAACGGCACGTCAGGGCTATCAACCTGTTTGGCGGTCTCCTCCTCGTTCTCATCGGCGTGCTCATGGTCAGTGGTGTGTGGAACGCCTGGCTCCTCGACCTGCAAGGAACGATCGGAAGTTATGTCCCGGCCATCTGACCATTACGACGCCCCGGCCTCCGCGGGAATCGTGCAACCGCACCTCGGCTTCGCAGGCTGGCTGCGCTGGTTCTGGCGCCAGCTGACGAACATGCGCACCGCGCTGTTCCTTCTGCTGCTTCTCGCGATCGCCGCCGTGCCGGGATCCCTGGTACCCCAGCGCAGCTCCGACCCGAACGGGGTTACCCAGTACTTCGCCGACAACCCCGACCTCGCACCGCTGCTCGACACGGTTCAGGCGTTCGACGTCTACTCGTCGGCGTGGTTCTCGGCCATCTACCTGCTGCTGTTCATCTCGCTGATCGGGTGCGTCATCCCGCGCACCAAGCACCACTACCTCGCGCTGCGGGCCAAGCCGCCGCGCACCCCCGCCCGCCTGTCCCGGCTGGCCGGCTTCACGGCGCGCATCGCTCCGGCCGGCACGGATGCCCAGGCCGCCGTCGAGTCCGCCCGCAGGCTTCTGAAGTCCAGCGGCTACCGGGCGGCCGTCTTTGAGAATCGCGGGGAGACCTCGGTCTCGGCCGAACGCGGCTACCTGCGTGAAACCGGCAACCTGGTCTTCCACTTCGCCCTGGTCGGCATCCTGATCACCGTCGGTTTCGGTGGCGGCTTTGGGTTCAGCGGCCAACGTGTGCTGGTCGAAGGGCAGACCTTCGTGAATACCCTGCTGGCCTACGACTCGTTCAACCCCGGCCGGTTCTTCAACGACACCAGCCTCACGCCCTACAAACTCACCCTCGACAACTTCGACGTCACCTACGAGGAGGAGAACCTCAAGGCCTACGGCCAGCCGATCGACTTCACAGCAGAGGTCACCATCACCCCGCGGGGTGAGGCCGCAGAGGCCAGCCAGGTGAAGGTGAACGGGCCGGCCCGCACCGGCGGCACCGACGTCTACCTGCTCGGCAACGGCTACGCCCCTACCCTCACCGTAAAGGACCCGAACGGGGTGGTCGTCTTCACCGACTCTGTGCCGTTCCTGCCGCAGGATGCCAACCTCACCTCCCTCGGCGTGATCAAGGTTCCCGACGGGCTCGCCGAGCAACTCGGCATGATCGGCTTCTTCTACCCGACCCAGGCCACCGCGGATTCGGGGGCCTTCTTCTCCTCCTTCCCTGACCTCGAATACCCGCTGCTGACCCTCAACGTCTACTCGGGAGACCTGGGGCTCGACGCGGGCGTGCCGACGTCGGTCTACTCGCTCGACATCGACAAGATGACCCAGCTCACCGGGGGCAAGACCGGCGTGGAGTCGATCGAGTTGGAGCCGGGGGAAACCCGGGAACTGCCGAACGGCCTCGGGTCCGTCACCTTCGACGACGCCAACCCGGGGGCGCAGAACGGGGACTTCTCTGGTTCTGTGCTGCGGTTTGCCTCGTTCGACATCCACCACGACCCCACCCAGCTCTGGGTGCTGTCCTTCGCCGTTCTGGCCCTGCTCGGCCTGCTGACGTCACTGTTCGTGCCACGTCGGCGGGTCTGGGTGAAGGCCGTGCCGGAGCAGGACGGCTCGCTGCGCCTCGAATACGCGGGTCTAGCCCGGGGCGAGGACCCGACCCTGGAATCCGCCGTCAGCGACCTCGCCGATCGGCACACGGACCTGCTGTTATCCTCCCAATCGGCCACCCCGGCATCCGAACAGAAATAGGCTGTCATCGTGAATCTCAACGAGCTCTCCATTCTGAGCCTCTACTCGGCCATGGCGGTCTACGCTCTCGCGTTCATCGCCTTTTCCTTCGACCTGGCCAAGCGCTCCGCGGCGGTCACCTCCGCCACGGCGGCAGACGCACAGGTGCGCCGGGCCGAAGCTGCGCGCGCGGAAGCGGCCGGCGCGGCGGGCGGAACCACCACCCTCACCCGCATCAGCGCTCGCATCGCGAACGACGCGGTCACCCCCTACGGCCGCTCGGCCAGCCTGCGGGTGGGCGTCTCGCTCACCGTTCTGGCGTGGCTGATCCACCTGGTGTCGGCGGTGCTCCGCGGCGTGGCCGCCGAGCGCGTCCCGTGGGCGAACATGTACGAGTTCGCGATGACGGGCACCCTGCTGATCGTCTCGGTGTTCCTGATCGTGCTGACCCGCGCCGACCTGCGCTTCCTCGGCACCTTCGTCACCGGCATGGTGCTGGTGCTTCTCGGCATCGCGGCGCTGCGCTTCTACGTAGAGGTCGCGCCCCTGCCGCCGGCCCTGCAGTCGGCTTGGTTGGTCATTCATGTCTTCGTCGCCTCGCTGGGCACGGGCTTCTTCGCACTCGGGTTCGCCCTCTCGACCGTGCAACTCCTCCAGTTCCGGCGTGAGTCGCTCCTCGCGTCCGCGAAGAGCGGTCGGCTGCGGTTCCTGGCCACCCTGCCGTCGGCGGCCACGCTGGAGAACCTGGCCTATCGGGTCACCATCATCGGCTTCATCCTGTGGACCTTCACCCTCATGGCCGGCTCGATCTGGGCCGAACAGGCCTGGGGTCGCTACTGGGGCTGGGATACCAAGGAGGTCTGGACGTTCATCATCTGGACCCTCTACGCGGGCTACATCCACGCCCGCGCGACCCGTGGCTGGCGCGGATCACGGTCCGCCTGGCTGTCGATCATCGGTTTCGCCGCCGTCATGTTCAACTTCGGCATCGTCAACGTCTTCTTCAAGGGCCTGCACTCCTACTCCGGCCTCTAGACCAGGGGTCCTCGCCCCTAACGAATTCGACGGAGATTTCGGCCGGATCGCCGCCAAACAGGCCGAAAACCCTCTTTTTGCGCAGAATCTCCGTCGAATTGGTTCAGTCGGTGAGTAGCGCGTAGCAGCGGGTCAGGCGGGCCAGCCACCAGTCACGCCGGTCGTCCGCGGCCGCGTAACGCTCCAGCAGCTGCGGGTCGGGGGTCACCCGACGTACCGGGATGCCGCCGTCGACCGGCAGCAGCGGGTCGGTGGTGACATCGGCGGCAAGGAGCGAGGCCGTGCCGAGTCCGCAGTCGAAGTTGAGTTCCGGAATCGCGGCGGCCAGGTGGGCGCCCATCGAGATGCCGACCGAGGTGTCGAGGGCGCTTGAGACCACGGCGGGCAGCCCGGTCTGGTTGATCAGCGCCAGGGCGGCGCGGATTCCGCCGAGCGGCGCGGCCTTGATCACGAGGATGTCGGCCGAGCCCGTGCGGGCCACCAGCAGCGGGTCCTTCGCGCGGCGTACGCTTTCGTCGGCGGCGACGCCGACGTCGAGGTAGCCGGTGCGGCGGCGGATCTCGGCGAGTTCCTTGATGGTGGCGCAGGGCTGCTCCACGTATTCGAGGTCGAACTCGTTGAGGGCGTGGATGGCGTGCTCCGCCTCATCGACGTTCCACAGGCCGTTCGCGTCGACACGGATGCGCCCCTCCGGCCCGAGCACACGGCGAACCATGCGCACGCGTGCCACGTCGTCGGCGAGGGTCTGACCGGGGTCGGCGACCTTCACCTTGGCGGTGCGGCAGCCGGGGAACCGGGCGAGCACGCCGGCGACCTCGTCGGCGGTGACCGCCGGCACCGTCGCGTTCACGGGGATGCGCTCCCGAAGCAGGGGCGGCGTGGCCTGCCAACCGAAATCGATGGCGGCCCGCAGCCAGGTGGCAGCCTCCGCGTCGTCGTATTCTGCGAACGGGGAGAACTCCGCCCAGCCTTCCGGTCCCTCCACGAGCAGGGCCTCGCGGGTGTCGAGTCCGCGAAACCGCGTCGCCAGGGGCAGGGCGACGACGCGGGCAGTTCTGAGCAACTCAGCAAGTGGTGGCAGCATGTTCCCAGTGTGCCAGCCGGGGGCTCTCCCGGGGAACGCCGGTCAGGCGGGGAACGCCAGTCAGGTCAGAGCACGTCCTGGTTGAACGCCCCGTCCACCTCGAGATCAATGTCCGGGCCGTTGTGCGGCTTGACGTTGAGAATTGCGAAGGGGATGCCCGGCGCGATCAGCAGGTAGGCGTCTTCGAAGCGCCCGCCGCCACTGTTCACCCGCAGCCAGTAGGGCTTCCCGGCCAGGAACGCGGTCTCAACCTCGGTCTGGATGGACTCCAATGACCGGCCGCCTAACGAGTACTCCGCGCCGCCGTAGACAATATCGACTCGGATCACGATTCGTCCTTCACCAGTACTGTCGCGGGTCAATGTGGTTCCGGCACGAGCTGGAGGCCGCCGGAGGAATTGGCCGAAAGCATGAGGGCTTCGATCCATTCGCGGTTGAGGCTGGGGGAGCGCCCGCCGAAATACTTGTAGGCCAGGGGTATCGCGGGATGCAGCCAGATCGTGCTGCGGCCGTCGCCGCCCTGGGGGTCGTCTCGCCACGTGAAATAGAAACACTCGCCGCGTCGCAACTTCGCCCCGATGACGACCTGGATATGGGCGAGGACCCGGTCGTCGAAATCTGCTGTCAGAGACGAGTTGTACGTGAGCTTGCCCATATATCCCCCGATAACAAAGTTTGTGCCGAGAATAGCGTGAAGTCGCCAGCACCGCTACGCTCCGTTCAGGGGGCACGGCCGAGGTTCAGTCCCGAAGGTACTGCTCGAGTCGGGGGACCTTCAGCAGGGCCAGTGCGCGCTTCTCGATCTGGCGCACCCGTTCCCGGGTCACGCCCTGAACGACGGCGATCTGGTCCAGCGTTTGGGGCGCGCCCCCGTCGAGACCGAACCGGGACATCAGGATCGACCGCTCCCGCGGCGGCAGGGCACTCATGGAGAAAACGATGTCCGAAGCCCGCATGGTGAGCACGGCGTGCTCCTCGGGCTGGGCCATGCCGCGGTGGATGGCTTGGCGGATCCACCAGGTGGCGTAGGTGGAGAATTTGTAGCCGGTCATGAAGTCGTATTTTTCGACGGCGCGGACGAGGCCGATGTTGCCGTCCTGCACGAGGTCCATGATGGGCATTCCGCGTCCGGAGTAGTGTTTGGCGATGCTGACCACCAGGCGCAGATTCGCTTCGATGAAGTGGTTCTTCGCGCGGCGGCCGTCATGGGCAAGCCAGGCCAACTCGCGGGCCAGGGACGGGTCGTCGACTCCGTGGGACAATTCTTCGCCGGCGAACAGCCCGACCTCGATGCGCTGCGCGAGGGTCACCTCGTCGACGGCGGTGAGCAGGGCCCCCCTGCCGATGCGGCGCAGGTAGTCGCCGAAGGCATCCGTCGATGTGCTGTAGCGGGCGGGAGCGGTCGACGGAGCGGAGGTGAAATTCGCTCACGCTGACGCTGACGCTGACGCTGACGCCGAGGTCGGGGGCTGATTCGCGGCCGGTGTCGGTCGGGAGCTTGAGTGCTCCGGGGGCTGGGTCTCTTGCATGGCCGTGCTCATCGCAGCGCCGTTCCGCTGGGTGCCGGACGGAGGGCGAGACTGGCCGTGGCGCGGTCAAAGGATGAGAAGTACGCTCGCCCCCGGGGCGGCCGAAGTCCGTCACTTCGAAGGCGTCGTCCACGCGCTGGATGAAGCCGACCAAGGCGGCCGGATCGCCGTCCGCGATCATCCGATCGCTGATGCGCCATTCCGTGGGGGAGAGTTCGTTGATCCCGATATTTCTCGCGGGTGGGGTGGGGATCGTTTTTTGTTTGTCATTGTCGGCCATCACTGCCTCCGAGTATTTCTCGATAGCTCAGTACACGGGGTGGAAACGACGGCCTCAAGGGGCTTGACTTTGCCGCTCAAACGGGGGTGCCAACCAGCTGCCGAGAGGCCCATGGCCTGCCGCATTGCGGCGCCGCAGGCCCGCGTAGGCTGGGTGCATGATCGAACAGGTTTCCGAAATCTTCGACCCGACCCAGTGGCAGGAAGTCGCGGGCTTCGACCGCCTCACCGACGTCACGTACCACCACGACGTGACTGGGAGGATCGCCCGGGTGGCGTTCAACCGGCCCGAGGTGCGGAACGCGTTCCGCCCGCACACCGTCGACGAACTGCACGCCGCCCTCGAGGACGCGCGCGTCAACTCGCGCATCGGGGTGGTGCTCCTGACCGGCAACGGACCCAGCCCGAAGGACGGCGGTTGGGCGTTCTGCTCGGGCGGGGACCAACGCATCCGAGGCCGGGATGGCTACAAGTACGCCGAGGGAGAGACCGCGTCCGGGATCGACACGGCGCGCGGCGGCCGGCTGCACATCCTCGAGGTGCAGCGGCTGATCCGGTTCATGCCCAAGGTTGTCATCGCGGTCATCCCCGGCTGGGCGGCCGGCGGCGGGCACTCCCTGCACGTGGTCTGCGACCTCAGCATCGCCAGCGCCGAGCACGGCAAGTTCAAGCAGACGGATGCCGACGTCGGCTCCTTCGACGCCGGCTACGGCAGCGCCTACTTCGCCCGCCAGGTGGGGCAGAAGACCGCGAGGGAAGTGTTCTTCCTGGCCCGCGAGTACTCCGCGCAGCGCGCCTTCGAGATGGGGGCCGTGAACGCCGTGGTGCCGCACGGCGAACTCGAGGTGGAGGCGCTGGATTGGGCCCGCACGATCCTGACCAAGTCGCCCACCGCCATCCGGATGCTGAAATTCGCTTTCAACGCCGTGGACGACGGCCTGGTCGGCCAGCAGGTGTTCGCCGGGGAGGCCACCCGCCTGGCCTACGGCACCGACGAGGCGGTCGAGGGGCGTGACGCGTTCCTGGAGAAGCGCGACCCCGACTGGGGTCCCTACGACTGGCAGTTCTAGGCGACCATGACCCGGCGGCTGAAGGTGGTGCCGGTCGGTGACCCGCTCGACCTGATGACCCCGTTGCGCCTCGCGCTGGCCGACACCGGCGACGCCGTGCTGCCGGTACCCGGCCGGCAGGAGGCCGCCGGGCGGCCGAGCCTGGTGCGCGTGCCCCGTCAGGTGGCCGTGGTGATCGAGACGTCCGGATCGACGGATGTGCCCAAGGGCGTGATGCTCAGCACCGACGCCCTGCTGAGCAGCGCCGCCGCCTCCAGCGTGCGCCTCGGCGGCCCCGGTCAGTGGCTGCTGGCCCTGCCCGTGCACTACATCGCCGGGGTGCAGGTGCTCGTGCGCTCGATCGTGGCCGACACCGTCCCCGTCGTGCTGCCGAGCGGCCACTTCGACCCGGCCGTGTTCGCCGCCTCAGCCGGGCGCCTCACCGAGCCGCTGCGGTTCACCGCCCTGGTCCCGGTGCAGCTGGCCCGGCTGGTCGCCGCGGCCGCAGACGACCCTCACCTGCTGGCCGTGCTACGCCGCTTCGACGGCATCCTGGTCGGCGGCCAGGCGCTGCCGTCACTGCTCGCCGAGCGGGCCGTCGACCTCGACCTGCACGTGTTCGCCACCTATGGCTCGTCGGAAACTTCCGGCGGTTGTGTCTACAACGGCACCCCGATCGGCAACTCCGAGGTGCGCGTGGTCGACGGGCAGCTGGAGATCGCGGGCTCCGTGCTCGCCGAGGGGTACCTCGGTGACCCCGTGCGCACCAGCGACCGCTTCCTCGAGGTGCATGGGGGACGCTGGTACCGCACGGGTGACCTGGGCGAGGTGGATGCCGCGACGGGCCTCGTACGCGTGCTCGGGCGAGCCGACAACGTGATCATCTCCGGCGGCGAGAAGGTGTCGCTCGACGCGGTCGAGCGGGTCGTCCGGTCGCTGCCGGGCTTCGGCGAGGCCGTGGCGGTGGGGCGGCCCGACGTCACGTGGGGCCAGGTCCCGGTGCTGGTCGTGCCGGCGGAACCCGGTGCGGAACCCGGTGCGGCCGGCCTCCCCGAGGACTCCCTCGAGAGAATCGGGGAAGCCGTGGCATCCGTGCTGGGCAAGGCGGCCAGGCCCGCGCGCCTCGTGCGGGTCGCGTCGATCCCGCAGCTTTCCACCGGCAAACCCGACCGTCTTGCGCTGGGCCGGATGCTCGCCGATCTCTGAGCTGCCGAGCTACCGAGCCACCGAGCCACCGGCACGTACTATGAAGGCGTGGCACACGGAGCGCGGCCGGTCAGGCCCTCACAACAGCGATTGAATCCCTCGGCAGCGACCTCTTCGGCGGCCCGGAACGGGAGGTCGGGCAACCCGGCCCGGCGGAACGCCCCCGCCGGCCGCGGCCCGGCGCGAACCGGACCGGCCACGGCAGGAGACTGGGTCTCCGGAGCACGCCTGCGCACCCTCCCGCTGGCTATCGCACCGGTGGCCCTCGGCACCGGTGCGGCGATCGTAGTGAGCGGCCCCGGCGTCTTCCATCCGGTACGAGCGGTGCTCGCCCTGATCGTGGCCCTGTGCCTGCAGATCGGCGTGAACTACGCCAACGACTATTCCGACGGTATCCGCGGCACTGACGCCAACCGGATCGGCCCGGCCCGGCTGACCGGCGGCGGAGCCGCCCAGCCCCGTGCCGTACTCACGGTGGCCCTCGCATTCTTCGCGCTCGCCGCGCTCGCCGGCCTCACCCTGGTGGTGCTGACCGGTCAGTGGTGGCTGCTGCTGGTGGGTGTCCTCGCCATCATTGCGGCCTGGTTCTACACCGGCGGACGCAAACCGTATGGCTACTTCGGTCTCGGCGAGGTCTTCGTCTTCGTGTTCTTCGGCCTTGTGGCCACCGTCGGTACCACGTATGTGCAGGTCGGCACCGTGAACACCGAAAGCTGGCTGAGCGGCGTCGGGATCGGCCTGATCGCCATGGCCGTGCTGATGGTCAACAACCTGCGCGACCTGGAGCCGGACCGGGCATCCGGCAAACGCACCCTCGCGGTGCTGATCGGGAGCATGGCGTCGCGCGTCGTGTTCTGCCTGTTCCTGCTGCTGGCGTTCGCGATCGTCGCCTTCTTCGCGGTCTTCTACCCGCTGGCCTGGCTGACGTTTTTCGTGCTGCTGCTGGCGGTGCCGGCCGGGTTGATCACGGTGACGGCGACGACCTCGACCGAACTGGTGCTGGCCCTCAAGCTGACCAGCGTCTCGGCGTTGGCCTACGGGCTGCTACTGGCTCTCGCGTTCGCGCTGTAGGTCGGCATCGGCCGCCCGCGCATCGGCCCGGTCGAGAGCAGCATCCTCGGACACGGCGTCGGGGTGCGCCGGCTCCGTATCGGGGTGCCGCGCCTGGTAGAGGCCCAGCGCGACCTTCTCGCGAGGCTTCCGCAGGAAGATGAAGGAGAGCGAGGCTCCGATCACAGCGGCGGCGATCGCGGCAATCCACCACTCGATCCGGAGGAAGAGCATCACGGCGAGCGGAACGGCGAACAGGAGCACGCGGAAGACCGAATAGGACACCCAGGCGGGAACAACATTCATGGCCACAGTTTAGATCGCCGGGCTGTGCGCTCACTCACCGATCTCACGGGTGGGAGCCATACACTGTGGGAATGGTTCGCCTGTGGTTCGCTCTTGGAGTCGTCGTCGTCGTCCTCACCGTCTATGCGCTGGTGGATTGCGCGCTCCTGCAACGATCCCGGGTGCGCGGGCTACCACGCTGGGTGTGGATGTTCGTGATCGTGCTCATTCCCGTGATCGGGCCGGTGCTGTGGCTGCTGATCGGTCGCGGCCGTGCCAGCACGGGCAAGATCGTCCGATCGTTCGCCCCCGACGACGACATCGACTTCCTCAAGGGTCTGGACCGGGCCACGTCCGACCAGGAACGACTCCGTGCCCTCGAGCAGGAGCTTGCCGACCTCGACGCTCCGGATCCCCGGGACCTCGGTGCGGCAGGAACCACCGACACGACAGGAACCTCCGGCACAACCGGTCAGGGCAGTCAGGCCGGCCAGAACGGCCAAGCCGGGTTCGAGCCGAAAAAATCCGAGCCGGGCGAAGGCGACCTGCCTGGCCGGCGGGATGCCTGACATCACCTCGAGCGGTAGCCCGGCCACAGACTTCAGCGTCTCTCTCCTCGGTGAATTCGTGCGTCTGGGCGTGCGCGACCTGGTCCTCAGCCCGGGCGCCCGGTCGCAGGCCCTCGCCCTGGCCGCCGCCGAACTGGAGCGGATCGGACTGATCCGGCTGCACGTGCGCCTCGACGAGCGCGGCGCGGGCTTCCTCGCTCTCGGCCTAGCCGTCGAGGCCGGCCGGCCGGCGCTGGTCGTCTGCACCTCGGGCACGGCCGTGGCGAACCTCCACCCCGCGGTGCTCGAGGCGCACCACTCGGGGGTGCCCATGATCCTGCTGACGGCCGACCGGCCGAGCGAGCTGCGCGGCATCCGTTCGAACCAGACCACCCTGCAGCCCGGCCTGTTCGGTGTGGCGACGCGCCTGTGCGTGGATGCGCCCGCACCGGAGGGTGCGGCCGGCGAGCACGCCGACGCCATTGCCCTGGCCCGACGGGCGACGGATGCCGCCACCGGCGCCACCTCGCTCGATCCGGGCCCGGTGCAGCTCAACCTGGCGTTCCGGGAGCCGCTGTCGGCGCCGGTGGCGCTGACTCCCGAAGCGATCTCCGGCCCGGTCGGACTCGCCGAGTCGGCCGCGGTGCTCGCCGCGCCCGTCGTGGACGCTTCCCCGACCGAACCGGTCTTCCCGGTCACGGGCGGGCCGCGCACCGTGGTCATCGCCGGCACGGGCGCCGGCCCCGAGGCCGAGGAATTCGCGCGTACCGGCGGCTGGCCGCTGCTGGCCGAGGTGTGCAGCGGCGCCCGGTTCGGCCCGAACCTCGTCTCCGCCTACCGCGAGCTGCTGCTGGCCTCCGACCTCGGCGGGCGGGTCGAGCGCGCTGTCGTGTTCGGTCACCCGACGCTCAGCCGCGAGGTGCCGGCCATGATCGTCCGCGAGGGTGTGGAGACCATTGTGGTGGCTCCCACCGGCACCGAATGGTTCAACCCCGGACACCGGGTGCGCGTATTCGCCCGCGCCGCCGCCCCGGACGCCGTGGCCATCGCAGCGGCCGGCAGCCCCGAGGGGCGGGAATGGCTGGGCCGCTGGGTGATGTCCAGCCGGCACCTGCTGGCCGCGGGAGCCGCCCGCGAATCGATCCCGATCGGTGATCGCGGAATCACCCGCGAAGAGCTTGCCGCCATGCGCGCGCCGGTCACCCGGCCCATGCTCGTGGACGCCGTTTGGCGCGCCTCCTGGCCGCACGACCGTCTCGTTTTCGGTGCCTCCCGGTTGGTGCGGGTGGCGGACCGCCGCGTTCCCGGCAAGAAGATCTCCGTGCACTCCAACCGCGGACTGGCCGGCATCGACGGCACGGTCGCCACGGCCGTCGGCATCGCCCTGGCCAGCCAGACCGGTCCGACGCCGCAGTCCACCGGGGTCACCCGCCTGGTGGTCGGCGACCTCACCCTGCTGCACGATGTCGGGTCGCTCCTGCTCACCCCGGGGGAGGCGCTCCCGCGGCTCCAGATCATCGTCGGCAACGACGGCGGCGGCACCATTTTCGACGGTCTGGAGGTGGCGGCATCCGCCCGCGCCGACGCCATCAACCGAGTTCTCTTCACCCCGCAGCAGGCCGACGTCGCCAACCTCGCCGCCGCCTACGGCTGGTCATACGGTCTGGCGGCCACCCGGAGTGACCTCGAGCGCGCGCTGACCGCGCCGCACGCGGGGCCGAGCATCCTCGAGGTTCCGCTGGTTCGCTAGGTTTGCCGGGGCGTCTGCGGGACACTGATTCTGCAACGAAGGGTGCACCGTGGCTGAACGCAGTGAGCAGGAATTCTGGGCCGGGGAACCGAGGGCGTTGCTGCGGGTGACGCCGGGGTTCCGGCTCGCGGGCGTGGACCCCGCCTCGACGCCCGGCTTCGACGGGGTGGAGAAGGACAGCGCGGATGAAGCGCTGGCCTCCGGGGCCGGCGTGCTGTCGGACCTGCAGGAGATGCTCTTCGCGAACAGCCGGTCCGGCGACCCGCGCCGCGTGCTCCTCGTGCTGCAGGCCATGGACACGGCCGGCAAAGGCGGCATCGTGCGCCACGTCGTCGGCGCTGTCGACCCCCAGGGCATCCGTCTGTACGCGTTCAAGGCGCCCACGGAGGTGGAACGGTCCCACGACTTCCTCTGGCGGGTGCGCAAACGGCTGCCCGACGCCGGCTTGATCGGGGTCTTCGACCGTTCACACTATGAGGATGTGCTGGTCGGCCGCGTACGCGCGCTGGCCCCGGCGGCGGAGATCGAGGAGCGCTACGGCCTGATCACCCGGTTCGAGCAGGAACTCGTCGACGCCGGCACGACGATCGTCAAGGTCATGCTGCACATCGGCTCCGACGACCAGAAGGAGCGCCTGGCCGAGCGGCTGGAACGCCCGGACAAGCACTGGAAGTACAACCCGGGCGACATCGAGGAACGCATGCAGTGGGCCGCCTACCAGGAGGCGTACCAGCTCGCCCTCGAACGCACGTCGACCGTTGCCGCGCCCTGGTTCGTGGTGCCGGCCGAGAAGAAGTGGTACGCCCGCCTGGCCGTGCAGCACCTGTTGATCGACGCCCTGCAGCGCCTCGACCTGACCTGGCCGTCCGCGACCTTCGACGTCGAGGTTGAGAAGGCCCGCCTTGCCGCGACCTGAGTGTGTCCGTTCCGGTCGAGAGTGACCCGCGGAGCGGGCACTCTCGCCCGGAGCGGGGATCCTCGCTGAGCGGAGTCTGCGGAGGCTTCTCAGCCGAAGGCCTCCACGACGGGGCGGAACTTCATGCGGGTTTCGGCGAGCTCGCGCTCGGGCTCGGAGTCCAGCACGATGCCGCAGCCGGCGTAGGCCGTGACGCTGCCGGCGGGGCTGACCTGGGCGCAGCGCAGGGCGATTGCCCACTCGCCGTCGCCGTCGGCGCCGACCCAGCCGACCGGGCCCGCATAACGGCCCCGGTCAAACGGCTCGAGTTCGCGGATCAGGGCGAGCGCCGTCTCGGTGGGCGTGCCGGCGACCGCGGCCGTCGGGTGCATGGCGGCGATCAGGTCGAGGGAGTTCGATCCGTCGCTCAGGGTGCCCTCGACATCCGTTGCCAGGTGCCAGAGGTTCGGCAGCTTCACGGTGAACGGGATCTCGCTGGTGGTGAGGTGAGAGGTGTGCGGGCGGAGCGAGGCCAGCACGCTCTGCACCGCGAAGGCGTGTTCGTCGCCGTCCTTGGCGGAGGTGGCCAGCTGGAGGGCTGCCTCCAGGTCGGAGGCGGCATCCGCGCCCCGCGACATCGTGCCGGCGAGCACGCGGGCGTTGACCTCCCCGTGGTCGGCGCGGATGAGGGTCTCCGGGCTGGAGCCGACGAGGCCGTCGACCGCGTAGGTCCAGCAGTCGGGGTAGCCCAGCGCCAGCTCGCTGACGGCGCGGCGCAGGTCGGATTCCCCCGGCAGCCGCCCGACCAGGTCGCGGGCCAGCACGACCTTGTTGAGGTCTCCGGAGGCGATGCGGGACACGGCTTCGCCGACCGCGTCGCGGTACCCGGCGGGCGGCAGCGCGCCCGGCAGCAGGGAGATGCGGTATTCGGTGCCGAGAGGACGGCGAGCCAGGGGAATCTCCGGCGGCGTGGTGCCGGTCGGCCAGATGCGCGTCACCCAGCATCGGCCGTTGTCGCGCCCGATGACGACCTGCGGCACGATCAGCACGCTGGTCTGGGCCGAGGAGGCGTCGAAGGCGAAGGCTCCGAAAGCGAGCAGCCCCGTGCCGGTGCTTCCGATCGGGTCGGACACGGTGGCGGCGGCCGCGACGTCGCGCCAGGCGGTGGCGGCATCCGTCAGCCGGGTCGCTCCGGAGAACTCGAGCCGCAGGACCGTGCCGATGCCGGCCAGACCCTGGTTGCGCCGCATCCAGAGCAGCGGTGCTCGGGTGTCGAGCAGAAGAATCAGTTGGCGGATGTCGGCGATGGGGGTGGTTTCAACCGTTAGAGCCTGAGCATTCACCTGCATAGCCTATGCCAGAGGCTGTGGAGAGCCCGGCGTGTCCGCGGGCAATCTAGACTGTGGGAGTGAGTAGAGCAGACCTCAATAAGCAGCCCGAGCAGGTCGCTGCCATGTTCGATCAGGTCTCCACCCACTATGACCGCACGAATGCCGTTCTCTCGGTAGGAAACGCGGCCCTGTGGCGGATGGCCGCGACCCGCGCCGTGAACCCCCGGCGCGGCGAACGCATCCTCGACATCGCCGCCGGAACGGGCACCTCCAGCGTCGCGCTGACGAAGACGGGCGCGCACGTTGTGGCCGCCGACTTCTCTGAGGGCATGATCGCGGTCGGCCGTTCACGCCACGCGGACAACCCGCAGGTCGAGTTCGTTCAGGCCGACGCCACCGCGCTGCCGTTCGCCGACAACGAGTTCGACGCCGTGACCATCTCGTTCGGCCTGCGCAACGTGGTCGAGCCCAAGAAGGCCCTGGCCGAGTTCTACCGGGTGACCAAGCCTGGGGGGCGCGTCGTGATCTGCGAGTTCTCCACGCCGCCGTTCGCACCGATCCGGCTGGGCTACTTCGCCTACCTCACTCGCGTGATGCCGATGATCGTAAAGCTCGCGTCCTCCAACGCGGAGGCGTACGACTATCTGGGCGAGTCGATCGCGGCCTGGCCGAATCAGCAGACCCTCAGTGCCTGGCTGCGGGAGGCGGGCTTCGACGCCGTCGCCTACCGCAACCTGACCTTGGGTATCGTGGCACTGCATCGCGGCGTCAAGCCGACGGATGCGTCAAACGCACCGTCTTGAATCCTCCCAGATCCGATCGTTAGGCTGACAGAGTGAAACCGAGCATGCCCCTGTTCCGTCGCGGCTCATCCGTGACGAGCCAGCTCGGCCTCAGCGATCGCATTTTCTCGACCGCCCAGGACCGTGGCCTCGCCGCGGGCATCGAAGGGGGAATCGACCAGGTCGAGGCCAGTCTGCTCGCCGAGGTGACCTTTGCCGACGAGATCGCGAACGTCACCAGCCGCTACCTGCTCAACGCGGGCGGCAAGCGCGTGCGCCCCATGCTGGCGCTACTCACCGCCCACCTCGGCAGCGGCAACCACGCGGACGTCATCACCGCGGCCACCGCGATCGAGATCACCCACCTGGCCTCGCTCTACCACGACGATGTGATGGACGACTCGGACAAACGCCGCGGGGTGCCGAGCGCGCAGACCGTGTGGGGCAACTCGGTGGCGATCCTGACCGGGGATCTGCTCTTCGCCCGCGCCAACCAGCTGATGGCACGGCTGGGCGAACGGGCCATCCGTTTGCAGGCCGACACCTTCGAGCGCCTCGTGCTCGGCCAACTGCACGAGACCGTCGGTGCGCAGCCCGGCCAGGACCCCGTGGAGCACTACATCCAGGTGCTCGCCGACAAGACCGGGTCGCTGATCGCGGCGGCCGCCCAGGCGGGCATCATCTTCTCCGACGCCCCCTCCGAGTTCGAAAAGCCGGTGATCGCGTTCGGCGAGAAGATCGGCGTCGCCTTCCAACTCATCGACGATGTGCTCGACCTCTCCCCGCAGCCGGAGGAGACCGGCAAGGTGCCCGGCACCGACCTGCGCGCCGGGGTGGCCACCCTCCCGCTGCTGCGCCTGCGCGAGCGTGCCCCGCACGACGCCGACGCCGCCGCCCTGCTCGAACGCCTCGAACGCGACGTGATGGCCAGCAACGGCGTCGCGACCGCTGCGGCGGACTCCGCGATCACCGCGCTGCGCGAGCACGACGTGACCGGGCAGACCCTCGCCGAGGCCCACGGCTGGGCGCATGACGCGGTCGAAGCCCTCGCCCCGTTGCCGGACGGCTCGGTCAAGAAGGCCCTCACCCGTTTCGCCGACACGATCGTTGAACGATCCAGTTAGACGATCAAGCTAGAAAGGCTTCCATGACCAAGTTGCGATTGGCCATTGTCGGCGCGGGACCTGCGGGTATCTACGCCGCCGACATCTTGCTCAAGGCGGAACGGAACTTCGAGGTTTCGATCGACCTGTTCGACCACCTGCCGGCACCCTATGGACTTGTGCGCTACGGCGTCGCCCCGGACCACCCCCGGATCAAGGGCATCATCACGGCCCTGCGCGATGTGCTCGACCGCGGCGACATCCGCGTCTTCGGCAACGTGCGGTTCGGTATCGACATCACCCTCGACGATCTGAAGAAGCACTACAACGCCGTCATCTTCGCGACCGGGGCCGTGCGCGACGCCGACCTGGACATCCCGGGCATCGACCTGGACGGGTCCTACGGGGCCGCCCGGTTCGTGAGCTGGTTCGACGGTCACCCCGACGTGCCGCGCTCCTGGCCGCTGGAGGGCCAGGAGGTTGCCGTCATCGGCAACGGCAACGTGGCGCTCGACGTCGCACGTATGCTCGCCAAGCACGCCGACGACCTGCTGAGCACCGAGATTCCGACGAACGTCTACGAGGGACTCAAGGCATCGCCGGTGACGGATGTGCACGTGTTCGGCCGCCGTGGACCGACCTCCGTGAAGTTCACCCCGCTGGAGCTGCGGGAACTCGGCGACCTGCCCGATGTGGACATCGTCCTCTACGACGAGGACTTCGACTACGACGATGCCGCGCGGGACGCCGTGGCCAGCAACAAGCAGGTCTTCGTGATCGACAAGGTTTTGAACAAGTGGCGGGAGCGCCCGGCCGGCACGGCCAGCCGCCGCCTGCACCTGCACTTCTTCGCCAAGCCCGTAGAGATCGTCAACGACGGCGAGGGCCGGGTCGGCGCCATCCGTTACGAACGCACCACCCCCGACGGGCAGGGCGGCGTCGTCGGCACCGGCGAGATCCGCCAGCTCCCGATCCAGGCCGTCTACCGCGCCGTGGGTTACTTCGGGTCGCCGCTGCCGGGCGTTCCCTTCGACAGGAAGCACGGCGTGATCCCCAACCGGGAGGGGCAGGTTCTCTGGAAGGGCGACCCATCGTTCGGATCGAAGAGCGCCAACACGCAGCTGTACGGCGTCTACGCGACCGGGTGGATCAAACGCGGACCGGTCGGGCTGATCGGGCACACGAAGTCCGACGCCATGGAGACCGTGCGGCACCTGATCAACGACCTCGGCAACTGGTGGCGACCGGATTCGCCCTCGGAGCAGAGCATCGTGGACCTGCTCGACGAGCGAGGGGTGCAGTACACGAACCTCGACGGCTGGCACCGGCTCGACCAGCACGAGCTCGCGCTCGGCTCCGACGAGGGTCGCACGCGAGTCAAGGTCGTTCCCCGCGACGAGATGGTCACGATTTCCCGCGGCGTGAGGTAGACGCGCGTGGCGCCCTGGCTGTCGATTGTCGCCGGTCTGATCGGCGCCGCACTCGGGGTTTTCCTGACCGGGATTGCCGAACGGATGCTGCGCATCCGCCGCCGCTTCATCTGGCCGGTGCGTGCCGCGGTGACCGTGTCGACCGGCCTGCTGGTCGCCCTGGTCGTGTGGGAGTTCGGGGTCGGGTGGGAGCTGCCGGCGTATCTGTACCTGGCGCTGATCACGGTGGTGCTCAGCGTCGTCGACATCACCGAGAAGCGTCTGCCGAACGCGTTGGTCTACCCCTCGCTGATCGTGCTGCCGATACTGTTGACGCTCGCGGCGGCGGCATCCGGGGCCTGGCAGGCCCTGCTCGGGGCCTTCCTTGGCGGTGCCGCGCTGTTCGCGTTCTATCTCGTACTCGCCCTGATCTCGCCCGGCGGCATTGGCATGGGCGACGTGAAGCTGGCCACCGTGATCGGCCTTGCGCTCGGCTACCTGGGCTGGACCCCGTTTCTCGTCGGTGCTTTCGGTGCCTTCCTGATCGGCAGTCTGGTCTCGCTGGTCGCCCTGGCGCTGCGCCGGGTGACCCTGCGGAGTTCCATCCCGTTCGGGCCGTCCATGCTCGCCGGGGCCTTTCTCGGCGTGATCCTGGGCTGAAGAACCCCCGGCACGGGGGTAGGGCGATCGTGGAGACGGGGTTACGGTGACTCTGTCGTCGACCCTACGGCGAGATCGCTTCACCCGAGGAGCACCTGTGTACCCGATTTTTCCTGCCCGCAGCGCGCCTGGAGACACCTCCCGCGCGATTCCCTGAGCCACTCGAACTGATCGGCTCGAACCCGAATGACGGCCTCGCTCGCGACAATCCCACCTCGCGAGTCATTGTCATGCTGCTTTCAGTATTTCTTCAGCTTTCATTCAGCTGCCCCCAGACGGGGACCCCCTCTTCTGGGGAGTAGTGAGGTTTTCTCGGCGAACGTAACTTGTGGTCATTCGCTCGGCCGCCCTGGCCGGCCCACACAGAACGGAAAACCCGAGATGAAGTTCTACACCAAAATTCAGGCCCTCATGAACAGCCTGCGCACCGACGAAGAGGGCGCCACCGCAGTGGAGTACGGCCTCATGGTCTCGCTCATCGCCGTCGCCATCATCGTCGCGGTCACCGCGGTCGGCACAGCCCTCACGGCGTTGTTTAACGGGGTTGCGCTAGAACTCTAACCGACGCGTGCCCGGCGGAACATGATCCGCCGGAACCCCGTGCGCCGGCGGCGGCTTGCCAAGGCGAGCCGCCGCCGCCCGCACTCACCCCCGACTTTCACCCGCAACGCCAGGCCTACCCGAAGGGGCCACCAAATGATGCGTTTCCTCCATCGACGAGGCGAACGCGGCGCTGCCGCCGTGGAGTTCGCGCTCGTGCTGCCCATTCTCCTGCTGCTGGTGCTCGGCCTCATCGAGTTCAGCCGGCTCTACAACATTCAGATTTCGCTGTCCAATGCGGCCCGCGAAGGCGCCAGGAACATGGCGATTCACAACAGTCAGTCGACGGCCAAGGCCGCGGCCATCGCCGCCGCCCCGTCAATCAGCCCGAGCGTGTCGGGCGGCCAGATCTCGATCACGCCCGCGGCGTGTGCCGCCAACCAGGCCGTCACGGTCACCATCACCTACAGCGTGTCACTTCTGACCGGTTATTTCGGCACCACGCTTCCCCTGACCGGCAAAGGAGTCATGCTATGCGGTGGTTGAATCGTGGGCTTCGTTCCGAGCGCGGTGCGAGCGCTGTGATGGTCGGTATCCTGCTCGTGCCTCTGCTGGGGTTCGTGGCGATTGCAGTCGATGTCGGGGCCCTCTACGCGGAGCGCGCACAGCTTCAGAACGGCGCGGATGCCGCTGCCCTCGCCATCGCCCGCGACTGCCAGGACGGTGTCTGCACCGATCCGGCCGGCGCCGCCGCGCGCTTCACCAACGACAACGCGAATGACGGCGCCGCCAACGTGCTGGCACCGAGCATCAGCATGGCTAACAAGACCGTGACGGTCTCCGACAGCACCCGCGTCGCCGGCACCAATGCAGGGGCCATCAGTCACCCCTTCGCGCGGTTCATCGGCGTCGACCCTACGACCGTGGGCGCGACCGCCACGGCGCAGTGGGGCGGCCCGGGGTCCGGCCCCGTGCTCGCGCTCGCGCTGTCCTGGTGCGAGTTTCAGGAGTCGTTGGCGGCGTCGGGCAAACATGTGACCATCCGCACCGACACCAACAAGATCTGCAAGCACGCTCCCTCAGAGGAAGTCATCCCCGGGGGATTTGGTTGGCTTGACAACGCCAACGCCTGCGTGGCGATCGTCAACTTGAGTCTCAACCTTGACGCGGCCGGGCAGCTCTGGGTGGGCAGCGACGCCGGCGGGAGTGTGAACACCGACTGCAAGTCGAAGCTGGAAAGCCTCAAGGGCACGACGGTGCTGGTGCCGATCTATGACCGCGTTCGTGGCACGGGAACCAACGCCGAGTATCGCATCTTCGCCTTTGCCGGGTTCACCATCACCGGCTGGAACTTCCCGTCCACCAAGGTCCTCGATCCACTGGCCCCGCTCTGCCCCGCCGCAGCCCCAACAGCTCCCAAGGCTCCCAAGGACCCCAAGGCCCCTAAACCCTGCGATGAAAGCGACAAGAGCAATAACTGGAACGGCATCCAGGGCTACTTCAATAAATGGGTCTCCATCGACGGGGCGTTCGGACTGGGCGGGCCTCAACTCAACGCAACCAGCGTCAACCTAATCAAGTAGGAGCTGCAATGAAAACCCGACTCATCGGCGCGATCCTCGCGATCGTTCTGGCCATCGTTGGCACCGTCGTGCTCACCGGTTACGTGAACAGCGCCGACGCGCGAGCAGCCGACGGCGCCGAGTTCGTATCGGTCTACCTGGTCGCCGATGAGATCCCAGCCGGCACCGAGGCGAGCGCGATCACCGACCTCATCACCGCGAAGCAGATCCCGGCCCTCGCCGCGGTGCCGGGCCGGGTGACGAAGCTGAGCGACCTGAAGGGCCTGGTGGCGGACACCGCACTGATGCCCGGCGAGCAGCTGCTCGAGTCTCGCTGGGTGACGCCCGCCACGCGGGCGGCCAGCGGAGACGTCGCACTGCCGGAGGGAATGCAGGCGGTCAGCATCGCCCTTCCCGTCGAGCGGGTGGTCGGCGGCACGATCAAGCCGGGCGACACCGTCGGCGTCGTGATTTCCGCCACCATCAAAGGCGCTGACGGCGCCGAAGACACGCCAATCAGCCGGCAGGTCTTCCACAAGGTGCTCGTCACCGCGGTACGCGAGGGAACCAGTACGCCCCCTGCCGACGGAGCGGACGCGGCAGCCGAGGCAGCCGAGACCGTCATGGTCACTCTCGCTCGGCCGACCGCAGATATCCAGAAGTTGGTTTGGGGCAAGGAATTCGGCAGCGTGTGGCTCACCATCGAGCCGAAGACGGCTGATGAGACCGGTTCAGCGGTCGTCGACGGAAGCGTCGTGTTCCAATGAGCCGCCCACGACTGAGCCCCTGGCGTGACGGGGTGCTGGGGTCGGTAGCGCAGACGGCCTCGGCCGTCGGACCCGGCGAAGAAGCCCGGGATGGCAGCCCGGGCGAGATCGGGCTAGCGGATGTCACCGCACTCGACGACCGGTCGGCAGCCGATGAGCAGGAACCGTCCACCCTCGAACCCCCTACCCTCGACCCGCCCACGACCGAGGAGACTCCGGAGCCGGAGGTCATCCCGCGCCAGACCATCGCGGTGGTGGCCGCCAAGGGCGGTGTCGGCAAGACGACGATCGCGACCAACCTGGCCGTCGGCCTCGCCAAGCAGGCCCCGCTGTCGGTGGTGCTCGTCGACGCCGATGTGCAGTTCGGAGACGTGGCCATGGCCCTGTCGCTGACACCCGGACGCTTCCTGCCGGATGCCGTCACCGCCGTCGCGGCCAACGACGCCATGGTGCTCAAGGCCTACCTCACCCCGCATCCGGACGGCTACTACGTCGTGTGCGGCGCGGAGTCGCCGGCCGACGGGGACCGGGTCACTGGCGAGCAGCTCGGTCACCTGATTCGCCAACTCGCCGGGATCTTTCGGTTCGTGATCATCGACACGGCGCCCGGCCTGGGTGAACACGCGTTGGCCGCCCTCGAGGCTGCCACAGACGCCGTATTCCTCTGCGACATGTCCGTGCCGGGTGCACGCGGCCTGCGCAAGGAGCTCGCCGTTCTCGCCACCATCGGCATCCTGCCGCCGGCCCGTCATGTCGTGTTGAACTTCGCCGACCGGGTGAGCGGGCTGAGCGTGAAGGACGTCGAGGCAACGATCGGTGTGCCGGTGGACGTCGCCGTTCCCCGATCGAGCCTGGTGACGCTGTCCACGAATCGTGGCATTCCGCTGCTCCAGAACGGAAAGAAAAATCCAGCATCGGCTGCCCTCACGGAGCTGGTGCGCCGATTCGACCCCAGCGGGTCGTTCAAACGCGGTCGCTTGCATCGAAGGGTGGTTGTCGCATGAAACTGACCGACCGAGTGGAGGCGGCACGCCGCGATGGTCCACTGCACAAGCTCGACAAGAAGACCGGCAACGGCAACCTCTCTGCATCGAGGGCGGTGACGGACGTTGCCCTTCAACCCTCCACCGAGGCCACAGCTGCACCGGAGGCTCAGGCTCCCGCTCCGGAACCCGCGCCCATCCCGGCGCCGCCGCTTGACCCACTGGCAGAACTCAAGGAACGGGCGGCACAGGAACTTTTCGGCCGTATCGGCACGCGCCTGAACGACCCGAGCCTGAGTGAGGAACAGCTGCACTCGTATGCCAGGGCCGAACTCGGCAGCATCGTCGCCGCCGAACAGGTTCCGCTCAGTCCGGAGGAGCGCACCCGGCTGATCGCCGAGATCGGTGCCGACGTGCTCGGGCTCGGCCCGCTGGAGGCACTGCTCGCCGACGTCGGCGTGACCGAGATCATGGTCAACGGCCACGAGCAGATCTTCGTCGAGCGTGACGGCCAGCTCAGTCGCAGCGCTGCCCGCTTCACCAGCGAGGCCCAGCTGCGCCGGGTGATCGAGCGCATAGTGTCGAAGGTCGGGCGCCGCATCGACGAGTCGTCGCCGCTGGTGGACGCGCGCCTCGCCGACGGCTCGCGGGTGAACGCGATCATCCCGCCGCTCGCGGTCGACGGCTCCTCGCTCACGATCCGCAAGTTCGCGCGCGAACCTTTCACCGTGAACGACCTGGTCGGCTTCGGCACGCTGAGCGCCGAGATGGCCCAGGTGCTGGATGCCTGCGTGAAGGCCAAACTCAACATCATCGTCTCCGGTGGCACCGGAACCGGGAAGACGACGCTGCTCAACGTGCTCTCCGCCTACATCCCCTCCAATGAGCGCATCATCACCATCGAGGACGCGGTGGAGCTGCAGCTACAGCAGGACCATGTGATCCGGCTGGAGTCCCGGCCGGCCAACATCGAGGGTAAAGGCGAGGTCACCATCCGTGACCTCGTGCGCAACTCCCTCCGGATGCGGCCGGACCGAATCGTGATCGGCGAGTGCCGCGGTGGCGAGAGCCTGGACATGCTGCAGGCGATGAACACCGGGCACGAGGGATCGATCTCGACCGTTCACTCGAACTCGCCGCGCGACGCGATCGCCCGGCTCGAAACCCTCGTGCTGATGGCCGGAATGGACCTGCCGCTGCGCGCCATCCGAGAGCAGATCTCGTCGGCGATCGATGTGATCATCCAGATCACCAGACTCAAGGACGGCACCCGTCGGGTCACGCACGTGACGGAGGTCCAAGGCATGGAGGGTGACATCGTCACCCTGCAGGACGCCTTCGTCTTCGACTACAGTGCCGGCGTCGACGAGGCCGGACGCCTGCTCGGCCACGCGGTGGCGACCGGGGTGCGGCCCCGGTTCGCCGACAAATTCCGGGACCTCGGAATTCCGTTGTCCCCGAGCGTGTTCCAGGCCAACCTCGTCACCCGGAGCCAGAGATGAATGAGCTGGCCCTCTACGGAGGAATCGCCGCCGCGCTGATCGCCCTGTTCGTGATCGTCTTCCTGGTGATCGCACCACCACGGCCCCGGGTGCCGCTGGAACGCCGTCGAGCGCCGGGTGCGGTGGACACGTCGACCCTCACCCGGGTGACCGACCGCACGGTCGAGGCCATCGAGGGGGCGATCCTTCGTCGCGGCCGCGCGCCGTTCACCGCGGAGGAACTGGAACAGGCCAGCATCCGGATGCAGCCGTCCGGCTTCGTGCTCATGGTGCTCTCGACGTCGACCGTGCTGGCCCTGACCGGCCTGCTCTTGGGGAACGGCACCTTCTGGGCGATACCGCTCCTGGCGACCTTCGCGGCGCTCGGCCCGATCGGAGCGAAGGTGTTTCTTCACGTGCGGGCGGGGCAGCGTCGCGCAAAGTTCGCGGAACAGCTCGACGAAACCCTTGCGCTTCTGGCCGGCGGCCTGCGGGCCGGTCACAGCCTGCTGCGGGCGGTGGACGCGGCCTCCCAGGAGACGCCGTCGCCGTCGGCGGACGAGTTGGCTCGGGTCGTGAACGAGACTCGCATCGGCCGGGACCTCGGTGATGCTCTCGACAACACCGCCACCCGGATGCGGAGCGAGGACTTCCAGTGGGTGGCGCAGGCGATCGCCATCAACCGTGAGGTCGGCGGCAACCTGTCCGAGGTGCTCGACCGGGTGGGCCACACCATCCGGGAACGCAACGAGATCCGTCGCCAAGTGAAGTCGCTCGCCGCCGAGGGAAAGATGTCAGCCTGGGTGCTGATCCTCTTGCCGATCGGGGTGTTCACGTTTCTGCTGCTGACGCAGCCGAACTACTTCGCCGGCTTCTTCGGCAGCATCTGGGGCATCGCCGCCCTGGTCGTCGCCGCCATCCTGCTCGTCGCCGGCTCATTGTGGATGATGGCCGTCGTCAAGGTCAAGTTCTAGGAGAATCCAGTGCCTTCACTCATCGCAATCCTTGCCTCGCTGGCCGTTGCCGGCGGGTTCGCGGTCCTGGTCGGCATCCTCGTCGGCGGTCGCGCCGCCAAGCCGATCACCGACATCGGGGATGCAGGTCTAAACCTCGTCGGGACGACCGCAGCGCGCGTCAGACGGGGTCGAACGATGCGCGAACTGGCCCCCCGAGGGTACCTCGGGATGCTCGAACGCAGGCTGGCGCTCGCCGGTCGGCCCCCGGCCTGGACCATCGACAAGATCCTCATCGCCAAGCCGCTCGCGGGCACCGCCGGTGCGCTCCTGGCGCTCCTGTGGATCAGCGGGGACCCGGTCCCGACGCGATTCGTGCTCGGTGCGCTCCTTGTGGTTCTGTGCTTCTTCGTGCCCGACCTTCTCCTGATCAGCCGCGGGCAGGAGCGACAAGAGAAGATCCAGAACGCCCTGGCCGACACCCTTGACCAGATGACGATCGCCGTGGAGGCCGGTCTGGGCTTCGAAGCGGCGATGGCCAAGGCGGCAACGAACGGCAAGGGGCCGCTCGCGGAGGAATTCATCCGCACCCTGCAGGACATGAGCATCGGCCGCACCCGAACGCACGCCTATCAGGCGCTCGGCGACCGCACCTCGTCATCGGACCTGCGCCGGTTCACCCGGTCGGTCATCCAGGCCGACACCTACGGCATCGCGATCGCGGACGTGCTCCGGGTGCAGGCCGGGGAAATGCGCCTGCGCCGCCGTCAGCGCGCCGAAGAGAAGGCGATGAAGATCCCGGTCAAGGTGCTCTTCCCGCTCATCTTCTGCATTCTGCCGGTGCTGTTCATCGTGCTGCTCACCCCAGCCGTGCTGAGCATGATCGAAGCGTTCTCCTGAACATCGCCGGAGCCGAACGCGCTCCTAACGAATTCGACGGAGATTCTGCTGTAAAAACACGCTTAAAGGCATTTCCGCGGCGAAATCGGCAAAATCTCCGTCGAATTGGTGAATGCAGGCGTGGGACTAGCGGAAGTTGACGAACTGCAGGGCCACGTCGAGGTCTTTGCCCTTGAGCAGGGCCATGGTGGCCTGCAGGTCGTCGCGGCTCTTCGAGCTGACCCGCAGCTCGTCGCCCTGGATCTGGCTCTTGACGCCCTTGGGGCCCTCGTCGCGGATGATCTTGTTGATCTTCTTCGCATTTTCCTGGTCGATCCCTGCCTTCATCGAGGCCTCGATCCGGAATTCCTTGCCCGAGGCGAAGGGATCGCCAGCGTCCAGGCTGCGCAGGGAGATGCCGCGCTTGATCAGCTTGGATTCGAAAACCTCGAGGATGGCCTTGACGCGCTCCTCGGAGTTGGCCTTCATGAGCACCTTCTCGCCGCTCATCTCGATCGAGGCGCCGACATTCTTGAAATCGTAGCGCTGTGCGACCTCTTTGTGCGCCTGGTTGAGGGCGTTGTCGACCTCCATCGGGTCTACCTTGCTGACGATGTCGAACGTTGAGTCTGCCATGCCTGCAATAGTACCCAGTGGGTGCCTATTCGCCCGGCCGGGCGGTGCTGGAGCGCACGAGGAGCTCGAATGGCATGGGGGTGTTCAGGGACGAGAGCTGGTTCTGGCCCGGACGCAGCCGGTCCAGCAGGATCTCGACGGCCTTCTCGCCCTGCCCCTGCGGAAACTGGGCGATCGTGGTGAGGCCGAAGAAGTCCGCGAGTTCGTGGTCATCGATTCCGATCACGGACACGTCCCGCGGCACGACGAGGCCGAGGTCCCGTGCGGCAAGGATGACTCCGATCGCCATCTCGTCTGAGCCGGCGAAAACGGCGCTCGGCCGACCGTGCGGGTTGCCAAGAAGTTGTGTGGCCGCTTGGTAGCCGCTTTTCATCGTGAAGTCCGCAGGCTTGAACAATTCGGCAGTTGGAGTGATTCCGGCTGCCGTCAGGGCTAACTCATAGCCGACCCGGCGGTTGGTTGGAAGATGGAAATCCCGGTCGACGTCCTCATTTCCCCCGATGTGTGCGATCCGTGTGTGGCCCAGGGAGAGCAGATGTTCCGTGGCGAGCCTGGCCACGGCAACATCGTCGATCGTGAGCGTGCGAACACCCTCGATCGGGCCGCCGACGCCGACCAGAGGCTTGTCGAGTGCGTGCAGGGTGGCGACTTCGGTCGTGGTCAGTTCGAGGGAAATCGCGATGACAGCATCCACTCTCTGACGCAGCAGGAAATGGTTGAACACGATGCGGCGCTCGCCTCCGCCGCCGGTCAGGCTGAACAGGGTGAGGTCATAGCCGTTCTTCAGAAGGGATTTCTGAGCACCCTCGACAACGCTGGAGAAGAACCAGCGGTCAAGGAACGGAACGACGACACCGATGTTCTTCATCCGGCCGGAGGCGAGACTCGATGCCGTGGAGGAGACGACGTAGCCGAGTTCCCCGGCGGATGCTTCGACCTTTAAACGGGTGGCAGGGGACACATGGCCGTTGCCGCTGAGTGCGCGCGAAACAGTGGCGGTAGAGACGCCCGCGTGGCGGGCGACGTCATCGATGCCTACCATGAGGTTCCTATCGGGAATGAAGTTGAGTCATCTCCGATCATATCCACCGTCCGATAGGTACCGGACGTGCCGATTTCTCACTGGGGACCAAAACCTTGTATTCTGACTGAGCGTCTCCGGTCACGTGTTTTGCATATGGTCGGGTGCGTACTGGCAAGTTACCCAAGTGGCCAAAGGGATCTGACTGTAAATCAGCCGTCTTAGACTTCGGGGGTTCGAATCCCTCACTTGCCACTCTCTCTTCCGCATCATTTAGCGTTGCACCATGACCACACGTGCCTCAGCCGGATTGCTTCGCCTCGCCCAGGACACCGCGCTCGCCGCGGGGCAACTGGCTGCCCGGCGGAGAACTGTTGGGGTGCAGGTCGCCGCGTCGAAGTCCGCCCCGGAAGACGTCGTGACCCTGGCCGACCGGGAAACCGAGTCGCTGATTCGGGCTCTCCTGGCCGACGCCCGGCCCGATGACGGTTTCTTCGGCGAGGAGTCGGCGGCCACCCGCGGCACATCCGGCCTGACCTGGGTCGTGGACCCGATCGACGGCACCGTCAACTACCTCTACGGTTTTCCGGCCTGGGCGGTCAGTATCGCCGTCGTCGAGGGTGACCCCGATCCGGCCACCTGGACCACTCTGGCCGGCGCCGTCTACAACCCGACCGGTGACGAGCTGTTCACCGCGGCAGCAGGTGACGGGGCGTGGCTGGGCGCCCACCGGCTGCAGGTGCCGACGGACGTGCCGCTGTCGCTGGCGTTGCTGGGCACCGGTTTCTCCTATCGCGCGGCCGAAAGAGAGCGGCAGGCGGACGTCGTGCGGGGCCTGATCGGCGAGGTACGGGACATCCGTCGCATCGGGTCGGCCGCACTCGACCTGTGTTCGGTTGCCGCCGGGCGGTTGAACCTCTATTACGAGCGCGGGCTGAGCCCCTGGGACCACGCGGCCGGCGCGCTGGTGGCGCGCGAGGCCGGCGCTCGAGTCGGTGGCTTCGGAGCCGACCGCGAGGGTATGGGCCTGCTCATTGCCGGGGCTCCCGACCTTTATCGGGTCTGCCAACCCCTTCTGGCCAAACTTTTCGATGACTTCATGGCCGACGCGGAAGCGTAGGCGACTGAACCGCTTCGAACGAGACGGATGCCGCGGAAACACCGGTGACCGACGTGCTCGTGGCGGCCCGGAGAGATCGCCGGAAACGGAGGCAGTGCCCCTTTTTCGGGTGTCATTCTGCTTCGAAGAGTAGGGATAACCAGCCTCCGGGCGGTAGCCTGTACTGATTCGTTACTTTGGTTGAGGCCAAGACGACTATCTTCAACCGTCCAATGCGCCGAAAGAACCGATCCTTTGCTCCCTCACTCCTCTAGCTCGGCTGCCTCGGTGCCGGGTGTGAGTGACCCTGCAACGAAGCCCCTCACGCGTCGCGAACTGCGCGAGCGCGAGCGGATGTCCGTCCCAGTGCTGGACATTCCAGGCTCCGCGGTCACCGACGCGCCGACCGCCGCCGATCCCGCTGGTGCCGGGCCGTTGACGCCGGACCTCGACCTTCTGGGCGCCGCGAGCCTCGCTGAACCCGAATTCGAGTCCGTGACGATCGCTGACTCGGACCGCCTGATCGCCGCGCCGGCCGCCGCCGACGCTCCGGTCTCCGACGTGGACCGGCTGCAGACGGCCAGCTCCGCCGTCACGACGTCCACGGAGATCCCCTTCCCCACCCGGGCGCAGCGCCGCGCGGAACAGCCCGCCTCCCGCCCCCGCCGCGCATCGGCCCGGGAGCGACTGGCGCCCGCCGTTCACCCGGCCGCCGCCACCACGCCGGCAC